>JAYVRS010000605.1:0-1666 GCA_043776185.1 Bryobacteraceae bacterium
TGGGTTGATAGGCCGACCGTATCGATCCGATGTCTTCGCCTGAATTACTCCTACCTGCCCTCCAGGGTAACGGTGGGGACTAGCCAAGCCGACTAAACTTAAGTCATGGGCGCAACATCAGGAACTAACCTCACTCCCGAACGGCCGCGACTGAGTACGCACCAAAAAGCACTCAGCATCAACCTCGACCCTGCCCGCTATGGCACGTTCGCCGAAATCGGGGCCGGCCAGGAAGTGGCCCGCTGGTTCTTCAAGGTCGGCGCGGCGGCGGCCACGATCTCGAAGTCGATTTCGGCCTACGACATGACCGTGAGCGATGCCATTTACGGCAAGTGCAAACGTTATGTGTCGCGCGAACGCTTGGAGCGCATGCTCGACTATGAGCATGGCCTCAACGTGGAGAGATTGGGCTCGTCGAGGGGTGATACGACCGCGTTCTTTACTTTTGCCGACACCGTATCGGCTCTCAACTTCAAGGGCAACAACGAGTGCCACGGCTGGATGGGAGTTAAGTATCAAGCCTTTCCGGGCGACGCGGACAACACCATCATTCTGCACATGCGGATGCTGGATAAAGAGAACCAGCTGCAGCAGGATGCCTTGGGAATCCTAGGCGTCAACCTGCTCTATGCCACGTTCTTCCTGCACCACACGCCCAATCTGATGCTTGAGTCCCTGCTCGACAACCTCACCACCGATCGCCTGGAAATCGACATGATCGATTTTTCGGGCATTGAGTTCCGGCGCGTGGATAACCGTGTGATGAGTTTGAAGCTGGTGCAACTGGGGCTGAGCGGTGCGGCCATGTTCGGCCCCAAGGGTGACGTGCTGCAGCCGGCTGAGGTACTGCGCAAACATCCCATTCTGGTGGAACGCGGGAGCTTCCGCCCCGTCACCAAAGTAAACATCGACATGATTGAGAGTGCCCGGGAGCAGTTCTCCGAGGAACCCGAAGTAAAGGGCAAAGAGATCGTGGAGTTGATGGAAATCACCATGAGCAACTTACTCTCGGGAGGGGGAGAAATCGACTTGCGAGACTTCCTCGCCCGCGCCGATCTGCTGTCGACGGCCGGAAAAACAGTGCTGATCTCGGATTACTCCGAGTATTACCGGCTGGCGGCTTACTTGGGTCGCCAGACCAACGAGCCCATCGCGGTCACCATGGGCGCGCAGAGCTTACGCGATCTGTTTACGGAGCAATATTACACCGGCTTGGAAGGCGGAATTCTCGAAGCCTTCGGACGCCTATTTACTCGCGATCTACGGCTTTATGTGTATCCGCTGCTGGAACAATCCACCGGCCAATTGACCACGGCGGAGAACATTGAGATGCCGGAGGAGTTACGGAACTTATACCGGCATCTGATGGAGCGCGGCCGAATCCGGAACCTGACTAACTTTGATCAAAGCGTCCTGCATATCTTCTCGCGCGACGTGCTGCGCCGCATCAAGGATCAGGACAATTCCTGGGAAGAGATGGTGCCGGCGGAGATCGCCGAAGTGATCAAGAAGCGGCGCTTCTTCGGCTGGCGGGAAAAGACCTAAGCTTAGCCACACCCACCGGGCGAAAAACACCCTTGCGCTTCTCGTCGCGGAGTGGTAACAATTGCAGCCATAGAGCAAATCGCGTTCGATCATCAAGGAGGTATGTGTGATGTCGATCCAA
>JAYVRS010000606.1:0-1664 GCA_043776185.1 Bryobacteraceae bacterium
CACGCGGCCTTTTACTGATCGATTCGTCGTGAGAATCGTGATCGACTTCACAGGAGAACGGTGATCGACTAGCCAGGAGAATCGTGATCGACTTGGCGGGAGAACGATGATCGATTGCAATGAGAATCCCCAACTGTGACGGCATGATGGCACTGTAAGTTACTAATTCTTCGTTGCCGTCACTGCCATTCTTGCCACAATTCCTGCGGCGCATTGCCCACCATTGCCCACGGTAAAACCCGCGCACCGCCCGGCATCTCTGACTTATCTGGGCCGGACTGCCCGGCGGCAGCCAATACGGAGGTCTCTGGTTGTCCTTTATGAAGGGGTTCTCGTGCATGTGGTTTCCCCTTGATAGCAGGAGGGGCTGGGCTCTGTGGGGCACTTTTATCCGTCACCATATGCCGGTTTGTCCCGGCACTCTGCCCGGCACTCGAAATCCTTTTTTGCAAAACGCCCCTGATTATGCCTGGTGCCAAATGGACTCCGTCGCTAGTCCCTACGGCGTCAGGTGTAGTTTCTTTAGCAAATCGGCATAGCGGGGGTCGGCTTTCAAGTTACTCATTGAGGGGTCACTCTTCAGGTTGACCAAAGCCGGCTGGCGAGTGGCGTACGCTTGGTCCAGCGCATCGAAGGCTCGATCTTTTTGGCCGCGAAAGGCATAGACTCCACCGATAAAATACTGCGCCCCCGAAACATACTTGGCGATCAGTTGCGCCAGCATCGCGTCGGATTCTGGCTTCCTCCCTAAGGCGTGATTCGCCATGGCCAGTCCTACGAGTCGAAAGGCCGGATGTTTTTCCCGTTCCATCTCCGCCAACGCCTCCTGCGGCTGCGATTGAGTCAGGTGGATCCGGCCCAGGTTGTAATGGACCAGCTCTCGATCGGGAATCAAGTCGAGCACTTTGCGGAACGCGGCCGTAGCTTCCTGGTTGAGTCCGGCTGAATAAAACGTGAGTCCCGCGTCGTAGCATGCGCCCGCATTGAGGGGATCGAGTTGCATGGCTCGCTGGCCAAGTGCCGTAGCCTCCTCCAGCCGTCCCACCGATCGCGCCAAAATTGCTGCGTGGCTGATCAACGTGGCATTTCCGGGAGCGAGCGCTAGCGCCTTTTTATAGGCCCGGTCCGCGCCGGCCCAATCCCATTCGTCGAACTGCTTGATCCAGGCCAAGGCGGCGTGGGCTTCTCCCAGATCCGGCTCCAGCATGAGGGCTCGATTGGCGGCCTGCCGAGCCAACTCGTAGGTGGCCTTCGGATTGACGCTGCCACTCACCGCTTCCCGGCTGCGGGACTCCGCCAACCAGGCCCAGGCCACAGCGTAGCCGGGGTCAAGCCGCGTCGCCTGCTCGAAGTAGCCAATGGCCTTCTCGACATTTGCCTTCGTACGGCGCTCGAAGAAATACCGACCTTGTAGATACGCGTTGTAAGCCTCGGCGTTGGCACTTCTCGCCGCGGGCGCCGGTGCCTTGCCTCCCGCCAGCGTCACCTTCAGGGAGCTGCTGACCGCGCGCGCAATCTCCTCCTGCACGGCGAAGATGTCCGTCATATCGCGGTTGTAAGTCTCGGACCACAATTGGTAGCCGTCCGATGCTTGAATCAGCCGGGTCGAAATTTTCGCCCGGTTGCCCTGCTTGCCAACGCTCCCCTCCAGGATCGTGGCCACG
>JAYVRS010000607.1:0-19930 GCA_043776185.1 Bryobacteraceae bacterium
TGCGGATGGGTGCGGTGCTCAAAGACATAAACTCCTTGCCACGTGCCCAAGGTGAGCTTCCCGTTTACCAGCGGAATGGAGAGTGAGACATCGGTGAGCGCGGCGCGAATGTGGGCGGGCATGTCGTCGGGGCCCTCGATGGTGTGGCGGTAGAGTCGATTGTCTTCTGGCACCAGGCGAATGAAGTGCTGATTCAGATCGTGGATGACGTCTGGGTCAGCGTTCTCTTGAATCGTCAGCGAGGCCGACGTGTGCTGAATGAAAACGGTAAGCAGCCCGGTAGAGAATTGCTGATCATTAACCCAACTAGTGATTTGGCGGGTGACATCGTAGAGCCCTTGGCCGCGCGTGCGGACCTCAAAACGGTGGGTGGCTTGTTGCATTCCATCTGAGTATGGCAGGCTGGATAAATGTACAGGTTGTGTTTGGCGGCGTGGTCAATGTTGACGAGCGTTCCATTGCCACCGGGCGCGGTGACGGCGGATGCATTGCGGGGGCATGTCTCGTTCTTGGCTTCCGATGTGCTCGAAGGCCGTAACTCGCCGAGCCACGGGCTGGACGTGGCCGCCGAATACATCGCTTCGCGCTTCCGCGCCACCGGGCTGAAGCCCATGGGCGACGACGGCTACTTTCAAACCGCCGATTGGACGCGCAGCCAGGTGAATCCCGAGGGTTTCGCCATGACGCTCGAATCCAGAGGGCGGCGCTATGACATTCCTTACAGCCAAGTGACGATGGAGGCCGCTCCGGCCACGCAGCTAGATCAAGTAGAGATGGTGCGCCTGTCGCTGGAAGATGCGGCCAAGGCCAAGGATGAGGCGTTGCGGGGCAAGGCGCTCCTGATCAACCTGCCGGCGATTGATCGGACAGTGATGCAGAGGTATGGTTTGCTAAGGCGGCGGCTCTTGAAGCTGGCACCGGCGGCGGTGATCTTGATCGCTGAAGGCACGGTGCCGCCATCTCGCGGAGGCGGTGCGCTGCGTTCACTGGCCGACACGCCGCTGATCCCGCTAGTGGTGGTAAAACAGCCCGAATTGGCCACTCTTCAAGAAGTCAAGCTCACCTTGAAGCTATCCGCCGCGATGGAAACGCCCGCGAAGATGCGCAATGTGGCCGGGATGATCGTCGGCACCGATCTGAAAGACGAAGTGCTGATCGTGAGCGCGCACTACGATCATCTGGGCTTGGCCACCAGCGGCAAGGATACCGTGTATAACGGCGCGAACGACAATGCCAGTGGCACCGCGGGCATGCTGGAAATGGCCAGCGCGCTCGCCAAACGGCGGCCGCGGCGCAGCGTGCTCTTCCTCGCTTTCTTTGCCGAAGAGAAGGGACTGCTGGGGGCGGGGCATTACACCCGGCATCCCTTGGTACCGCTTTCGCAGACCATCGCCGATGTGAACTTTGAGCAGTTGGGACGGACGGACTCCAACGAAGGTGCCAATCTCGACATGGTCAACATGACGGGCTTCGATTTCTCGAATCTGAAGACTTCGCTGGCCGCCGCTGGAGCCTTAACTGGCGTGCGTTTCGTCAAGAACGAGAAGTCCAGTGACGCGTTCTTTGGGGCGAGCGACAACTTACCTTTCGCGCAGAGCTGCGTGGTGGCGCACACGGTCAGCGTGACGTATGAGTTCCCCGACTATCACCATATGGGCGATGAATGGCAGAAGATTGACTACGACAATATGGCCCGAGTGGTGCGCATGCTGGGCACCGGCGTACACTTTTTGGCCGACCAAGAGGGGCGGCCCGCGTATGATGTGGACAATCCAGCGACGAAAGCCTTCCGCAGCTGTGCGCCTTAGTTAAGTACCTCCGAATCAATGAATTAATGGCTCACAGTGAAAAATTAAGATTAAGTTCAGTACCCGGTCTCAGGTTTCATATTTTGTAGTAGCCCGAAGTCATTGAGAGGGATGAGATAATCCCGGGTTATCCTGTGGATTGAACCAAATGACAAAGTCCGTTGTGATCTTTGGCGCCGCGGGGCAACTGGGCGTCGAATTGGTGCGTGAGTTTAGCGCGCGGGGTGCGCAGGTGCATTCCTTCACGCGTCGGCAGATCGACCTCACCGATGCTGCGCAGATCCAGCGCGCCATTGAGCAATCGCAGCCCGACGTGGTGCTGAATGCGGCCGCCTACAACATGGTCGACCTAGCCGAGCAAGACCCGCAAGGGGCCTACACGGTGAATGCGTTGGCCGTGCGGGCCATGGCCGTGGCTTGCCGTCAGCTCGATGCCAAACTGGTGCATTTTTCCACCGACTATGTCTTCGACGGGCAGAAGCAGTCGCCTTATACGGAGAGCGATGCCACCCATCCGCTCGGAGCTTACGGCGTGTCCAAGCTCGCCGGCGAATTTTATGCGCAGGCTTACCTCGATGCCTTGGTGATCCGGACGGCGGTCGTCTTTGGACCGGGTGGCCGGGCAACGCCGCGCGGGAATTTCCTCGAGACCATGCTCAAAAAAGCTGAGGAGCAAAAGACCACGGCTAAGCCTTTGCTCGTCGTGCAGGACCAAACCGCGTCGCCCACGGCCGCCCCTTGGCTGGCGGCGCGCACCGCCGACTTGGTGGACCTGGGCCAGACCGGGGTCTTCCACGGTGCCGGCGAACAAGCCGTCAGCTTCTATGACTACGCGCGCCTCATCTTTCGCGTAGCCAAGCTGGAGGTGGATCTGCAACCGGCCGACGAACGGCAGTTTCGTACGCCCGCCCGGCGGCCTAAGTACTCGGTGTTGCGCAACGAACGGATGCGCGGCCTCGGCTTAGTTCCGATGCCGGATCTGGAAGCGATGATAGCGAGCTACCTGCAGGGGCGCTAGAATTATGAGATGACCGGAGCACGAAGCGCCGGCCCAAGGAGACTTGCTTTTATGTCCGTAGCCCGTGTAACTGAAATTATTTCCAGCTCGAAGAAGAGCTTTGAAGATGCGGTGGAAGTGGGTATCGCCCGCGCCTGCAAGACGCTTGATAACGTCTCCGGCGCCTGGGTGCAGGATCAAAGCATGATTATCGAAAAGAAGAAGATCAAGGAATATCGCGTCACCTTGAAAATCACGTTCGTCCTGAACGACTAGCGGCCATGGGGAGCGGCTACCAACGCGGAAGAACGCGACGCCAGTTGGGGTCGACATGCTCGCGCATTTCGGCCTCATCGTCGCGGCGGCGGTAGGGGAGCTTGTCGTAGCGCTCGCACAGGCGGGCCAGTTGGTCGTAGTCGAGCTTTACACCCAGGCCGGGCCGGTCGGTGATCGGCACGGTGCCATTGGTAAATTTCACTCGACCACCTTCGATCACTTCATCCTGCTCGGTCTGCCAAGGGTAGTGGGTATCGCAAGCATGCGTGAGGTGCGGGGACGAGGCGGCGGCGTGGGCCATGATCATCATGCTGACGCCCAGATGGTTGTTCGAATGCATCGACAAGCCGCAGCCTAGCGTTTCGCAGAGATTGGACAGGCGTTGTTGACGGCGAATGCCACCCCAATAATGCGGATCGCTCAAGACGATTTGGACGGCTTCCAAGTCACGGGCTTGGACGACATCGGCGAAGGTAGTTACCGCAACGTTCGAGGCGAACTCGGTTTCGATGCCCTTGGCTTGCAGGCGCTTTCGTACTTCGGCCATACCGGCTAGGTCGGCACAAGGGTCTTCGAGATAGCCGCCGTCTGATAACTCGTCTTTCAAGGCGACGCCGATGTCAACGGACGTATCGACGCTCCAGGCGCAATTCGGGTCAATACGCAGCGGGACCTTGGCGCCAAACTCCTCACGCAAAGCGCGAATGGTGGCGATCTCTTCAGCCGGATCGAGCACGCCTCCCTTCAGCTTAATCTCGCGAAAGCCATATTCCTCAATGAACATGTGGGCTTGACGCACAATGCTCTTGGCGTCGAGGCACTCGCCGTACTTGTCCTCGCGGGCATCGTCACCGCGACCACCGCCGCCGCCGTGCTTGTAGAACAGGTAGGCCGAGAACGGGGCGGCGTCGCGGGCGCGACCGCCCACCAGGTCGCATAGGGGCCGCTTGAGGGCTTGTCCGATGAGGTCGAGCGAGGCGACTTCCAGGGCGGCAAAGGTGCGGGTGTGTTGGTCGAGGGGATTCTCGCCCGGCACCATGTAGGTCTGGGAGGTGCCACCGGCGACCGCCGCCTGCTCGGCCTGCGCTTCGAAGTGCTGCCACAGGCGCGCTAGTTGGAAAGGGTCCTTACCCACCACATAAGGGCGGGCGGCTTCGAGGGCGGCGAAGGGACGGTCTCCGCCATAGGTTTCGGAAATCCCGATGAGGCCATCGGTGGAGATCAACTCGACGATGGTGCGCAGCGCGTACGGCGCATGCAAACCATAGCTCGAACGAATGGGTGCGTCGGCCACCGCGATCTGGTGGAGACGCATTTCTTTGATGAGCATCGGGATCCTAATTGGGGAAGGGTTTGACTACTTGCGAGCGCCGCGCTGCGGGCTCTTCACGCGGCTCTGGCGGAGCTTGCGGCTCTTGCGCTTCGGCTTCGAGATGATGAAGGTGCCGCTACCGATATAGATACTTTGATAAAGCTTGTCGTCTGCCATGTTCCTCTCAGTATAGCTGACTTGCGCCCCGTGTCCGTACGTTCCTTCAACGCGGTTCCACTATGGCTTGCAGGCCGCGGTCATCGGGTTGGCGCGAGTCCCATCGCTGCCGATGCCGTTCAAAAGCTCACTAAAAGTTTGAAGCGGCACGCCGGCACCGGCGCTTCCGACTTCGGGCACCAGAGCCCATTTGTCGAGCGCCACGGAACCGCTCTGGGCAGGGTCCGTTTCGAGTTGCGATAAAGACAGGTCGACGTGTCCATTCGGCACGCAGAGCGAAGGATGGTCAAAGGGAGCCCTTTGGAAGCGGACCCGGTCGTCGCTGAGGGCCTTCAAAAATGCGACTATCGCGGTCTGCTCCGCTTGGCTGAGGCGAATGTTGCCGATTCCGGGGCCCAGGTTACCGCCGTCCGGAAAATCGCCGTTGCGGGCGTAGAACTGCAGCACTTGGTCCAGCGTGGCTTGGCTGCCGTTGTGGAAGTAGGGGCCGGTGAATTCCACGTTCCGTAACCCGGGGGCTTTGAAAGTTCCGGCGGCATTTCCAGGGGTTAGCGAAAACAGCGGCATTCCGAAATCGTCTTTGCCACCGAAGCCGATGTCTTCGACGATGGGTCTGACGCCAATCCGGAAGAATCCCAGGTTGGTAGGGGTGGCGAGGTTGCCGCCGCGACGCTGGATGGCGCTAAACGAAGCGGCCGTAAGTTCAGCGCCATTGTGGCAGCTCGTGCACTGCGATCCGCCGTTGCGAAACTCGTTGAGACCTTGCTGTTCCAGGGCCGTGAGCGCGCTAGTGCGCCCTTCCAGGAACTGATCCACCCGAGTGTCGTTCGAGATCAGCGTGGCCTCGTAGGCTTGGATGGCAATCCCCCAGAATAGGGCGAAGTTGCTCTCCGATTGGGTAAAGCCTTCGAAGAGTTCCGGAGAGTTGTAATACTCGGGGCGAAAAGCAGCTTGGATGAGCGCGGCGTAGGACCACTCGGGCCGCAGGCCGGTTCCCTCGGGATTCGCCTTGGCCCCCAACACGCTGTCCGTGGACGAGACCTTCTGACGGGCCAGGGGCGGCAAGCTCAGCAGTTTCCGGCCGAGTTCGTGCCAGGCGCGCCCCGCCCACGACATTTCTACGGAGTTGAGTGCGGGGCCCACGGCTTGCGACGCCAGGCTCGCGTTAATCAACCGCACGGCTTCGCTCTCCAACTTCCCGTCGCGGTAAACCAGGGCATGGAGGCCGCGGTCAGAATCGCCAAAAGGCGTGGCACCCGTGAAAACGTCGCTCGCCCTTCCATCCCAGAAATTCCGAACGTTGAAGATCGCATTGATGACGGACGGGGAGTTCCGCGCGGTAATCTGCCGTACATGGACGCCATTGGGCATGAACGGCGAAGCAAAGGCCACCGCACTCGATAAATCGGTCGCGTTGCCGGGTTCCACCTGGACAAACGCCTGGGCCACCACCCCCATCGATCCCGCGACCTGCTGCTTGTCGTTCACGACGGCGGAACGATTATTCCCCGGGTTCGACAGTTTGCGGAAAGGAAAGTCAAGGCTCGTGAGCACTTGGTTCATCACCGCGTCCGGCCCTGATAACTGATGCTGAATTCGATGATCCGCGCCAGCGTGAAAATGACAGGTGGCACAGGCGGTCTTGCCATCGCTGCCCGCCTGCATGTCCCAAAATAGGGCTTTACCCAGAACGACGAGAGCCGTCTGGTTCAGCACGTAACGATCTTGGCCGGCCGGTAGCGGCGGAGCCACCGTCTTGAGCGAAGCCAGCGGGGGATTCTGCCCGCCACCGCCGCCTCCGCGCTGGGCAAAGGCGCGCTGGTCAAAGGATAGCGTCGCCGCCATCAGAAGTATCCCGGTCAGCAATGGAAATCTCATATAGAGATTAAACCGATTGCGTGCGGCAGGTTGTATTAAGGACTGTTATGAGGCTTGTCCGTCGTCCGCGCTCATTCATGGCTCAAAACAGTAGCCCTCGCCGCGAATCGTGACGATGTAGCGAGGCGACTGAGGATTCTCCTCCAGTTTTTGCCTAAGCCAAGCGATGTGTACATCGACGGTACGGGATCCGATGAACGGTTGGTCCCGCCATACGCGCGCCAAAAGGTGCTCGCGAGCGAGTACCTGCCCGCGATGATCGATCAGGTGCCGCAGCAACTGCAATTCCTTCGCCGCCAGGCTTACCGGGAGACCCGCCCGGGAGACTTGGCGGCGCTCGAAATCGACGGCCACCTCACCGAATTGGTATTTGAGAACCGGAGTGAGCGGCGTTTTGCCGAGACGCCGGAGTAGCGCGCTCACGCGGGCGAGCAATTCTCGTGGATCGAACGGTTTGACCAGATAGTCGTCCGCTCCCGTGCGCAAACCCTCGACGCGATCATCAATGCGGGACCGGGCGGTGAGCATCAGTATGGCGCCGTTGAAGCCGCCCTCACGCACCATGGTGCACAAATCGAAACCGCTTATCCCCGGCAGCATCACGTCCAAAATCATCAAGTCGAACTGCTCTTCGTTGGCGAGTCGCAGACCGTCCTCGCCGTTGGCCGCGGCAACAACTTTGTGGCCGTATCCGCGCAGCAGGTCTGCCACGATTAGCTGTACGTCCGGAGCGTCTTCCACCAACAGGATGCGGGTGGTCATGCGGCGCTCACCTGCGCCGGTAAGCGAACCGTGAATTGCGCGCCACCGGCAGCAGAATTCTGCACGGTGATGCTTCCGCCATGCCGCTCAACCGTGTCTTTCACCAAACTGAGGCCCAACCCCGTTCCACTTACCCGCGCGGCACGGGCCCGGTCGAGGCCGGCCGGCTCTCCACGATAGAAGGGTTCGAAGATGAGTTGGCGCTCGGCTTCCGGAATGCCCGGGCCGCGATCGCAAACTCGAACTTCCACGCCGCCGGTGCACGGCCCGGCCGACACGCCGATCCATCTCCCCTGCGCGCCGTGACGCGAAGCATTGGCGATCAGGTTCCGAAATGCGAGCTCCAGGGCGATCCGATCGCCAGAGACGGCAGGCAACTCCGGCGTCACGTTGAGTTCCAAGCGGCAGCCCGTCTGTTCGATTTCCTGCGCCATGGCCGTGGCGGCATTTTCCAGAAGATCGCGAATCGATAGCGTCTGGTGTCGATCCTCGTTGGCCGAGTGCAATGAGGCCGAGAACGTCAAGACATTTTCGATCATGGAAGTGAGTTCTTCGGCGTTTCGTAGGATGAGGGTCGAATAGCGCTTCATCGCCGCCGGTTCCGTCACCACGCCCTCCGCCAGGTTGAACGCCGCGCCCCGGATGGCCGTTAGCGGCGTACGTAAGTCGTGCGATACGCCGACGGCGAAACGGAACTGCATTTCGGACAACCGTCGTGACCGGGCCGTGTACTGAACCAAGGCCCATGCTGCGCCTCCCAGCAGGGCGATCAGCAGCACCGAGGCTAGAAGATTGCGAGTGCGCGTGCGGGAGACAACGGTATCGAGTGACCCGTCACGATGCCGGAACGCGATCGACCAGCGCGGGTGGGATGCGGAGTTGCCCAAGCCGACGGGCGGTCGCGGCCGGCGTGCGCCGAATCCGCCGCCGTCGAGCGAAAACATGCCGGCGGTGAGATCCGCTCCGGCGGCGACGCTGGGGTCGTTGGGACGGGTGGAGAACACCACGGGGCGGGGCGAATTCGCCCAACTGACTGAGGCCCAACTCACGGAGGTATCGTAACCGGCCTCATGGTCGAGCTGCAAATACTCCTTCACCAGACGCGGCATCGTCTTGTGGCGAAGGTAATCCTCATTCACTTCGAAGATCATCCACCCGAGTTCCGGCCGCGGGCCTTCACGGCGTCGGGAGTTTTCGACAATCGGAAATTCGATCAGTGTCGAATCCGGCGGCACCGCCGGCGGCGGACCCTCGCCCTGCACGCGGCGGGTCATGGCGGCGCGCAGCGTCTCCCACTCCAGCGGCCAAGGCATGGGGTTCATGCGCCCGTCAAAATCAATGCCATACAAGAGCAAAGCTCCGTGTTCCGGGACGGCGACCCCGATCCGGCTCAAGAGGGCGCGATCATGCGACGATGCCCATTGCCGGTAGCGCGACGTGTGCGCTTCGCGGGCACCCTCTTCGCGAATCTCCGTGGCATCGGGCAGCAGGGACCGGCAGTTCTCCCTCAGTTCATCGTCGAAAGCGCGGATCAGCCGGCCGGCCTGGTCATCCAGTGCGGCGCGCAGGCGCGTGCGCTCGGCGCGGCTCAGTTCGCCGGTCCACTGGTATTGCAGAAAGGAGAGCCCCGCGCACGCGAGGGCGATTAGGCCCAGAAGTGCCCACTCGAGCCGGTTTTGACCAATTCGTTTCACGCCGCCAAGTGCTTCATGATAGCCTTCATTCCACCTTCGATGCCGTGGAAGGCACCTCGATAACAAACCTTAACGTGATGGACGAGTGAATGGCGCAGAACTCCGTTAGAATTGGAATCTTTGTTGGCTGGCATCGCGAATCGCCAAGGAGACTCACATGGATTTAAGCCGAAGAAGCGTATTGAAAACGGCAGTGGGAATGCCTGCGGCCGCGTGGTTGCTCAACTACCGCGCCCTTGCCGCGCCCTTCACCGGGCAGGTGAAAATCACCAGCATCAAGACCATGGGCCTCGACAACGTGGCCGATGGCTGCCTGATTCGGATCGAGACCGATGCGGGGATCATCGGTTACGGCGAAGCTGGACTTCCGTCGGCCGCCGCCCGGGCGCGCGTCGACATGATGGCACCGCAGTTGATCGGCCAGGATCCGCTCGCGATCGAACGGCACTTCTACATGATGGCCAGCACGCAGTATTCATTCATGGCCAACATCCCCACCGTCAGCGGGGTCGATATCGCGCTGTGGGATCTGGCCGGAAAGATCACGGGATACCCGATTTACCGGCTGCTAGGCGGACCGATCCGCAAGAACATTCCGGTTTACTCGCATGGCGGCCAACAGATGGACCTGCTCGACAAGGCGCAGTGCCGGGCCTGGGCGGACCAGGTGAAGGCCGCACCGGAAGGCTACACCGCGTTCAAGTTCGGATTCACTGGTGTGGGCGGCCAAGGGCGCGCCGGGCAAGGCGCCGGGCAAGGAGGCGGGCAAGGAGGCGGCCAGGGAGGCGGTGGACGCGCCAGCGGTCCATTCAACCCTACTCTCGATGGTGCGGATTTCCGGAAAGCGGCCAAGGGTTATGCCAATCTGCGCGAGGCGCTCGGCGACGACATCGACATGGCCATGCATTGCACGGGTCAGTTTGATCTGCGCAGCGCGATCGGGTTATGCAAGGCCATCGAACCGATCGATCCCATGTGGATCGAAGATCCGCTGACGGTTCGCTATTCAGAAGCCTGGCTGGAATTGAAGCGTTCGACGCGGGTGCCTCTGCTGCAAGGCGAGAAGGTGGAACTCGTGGAAGGCTTTCGGCCCTACTTGGACAACCATGTGCTGGACATGATCCATCCGGATGTCGCTTACTCCGGCGGCATTACGGGTTGCCGGAAGATCGCCGACTACGCGGCTCTGACGCGCACGCCGATGGGCATGCACAGTGGGCCGTGTTCGCTGATCCGATTCTATGCGTCCATGCACCTTGGCGCCGCCACGCAGAACTTCTTTAAGGTGGAAAATGCCCTGGGAGCCTTCCGCGGCTTTAAGGAGAAGATGGCGCAGGGGCCAGAACCGGCCGTTCGCAAGAGCGTGTTCCCCGTGCCTGAGGGACCGGGCCTAGGCCTCGATCTGAATGAAGACTGGCTCCGCGCCCACCTGGCGAAGGGCGATACTTGGTGGGGATGAGTCAGCTTCGCCGCAAGAGCGCCACGGGTATCAGCACCAGCAGGAGGGCACTCCCGGCCCAGATGGGAACGCCTTGCCAACTGGCCGATAGTAGATCCGAACCCGGGTCGCCTTCCCTGAAGTCCAACTGATAGAGCGACTGCGAGTAGTTTCGCTTCTGGGCGGTGACCCGAATTGTGGGGTCGCGCGGAACGAGGCAATTGATGAGATAGGCCGAGATCCGTGTTTCATGCCGGTTCTCGAAAACGAGGCTGCGCTTGGGACGCCCGTGGGGCAGATCCGCCAGCAGCTCCAGATGAATATCGCCTCGACCTTCTTTCATGTCCGCCGTATCGGCGAATTCCAGAGAGACGAGGCGCAGGTTCAAACGCTCACCATCCACCGCCAGCGACACGTCGCCAAGCACGCGCTCCGCATACGCGCGCTGCTCAGCTTGGGAAAGGGTTCCGTCGCCATCGGTGTCTATTTTGGCCAGCAAAGCCGGGAACACCGCGACGCCCGGAGTGAGATACATCTGCGCTTGCACGCGATTTTTCTGCACCGAGATCAGAGTGGACTGCAAGTATTCATCGAGCCGGTGCGCGACGGCAGGCGACGCGGCCAGCACTATCAGCGCGGCCGCCGTGAACTTGCTGGTCATTTGGCCGTGAGCTTCCGTCCGTAGTCATTCGTCGGATCTCGGTAGATGGTGTGGATATGCATGGAAGCATCGCCTCCCAGCTGCTGGGGCGCGTACTCGATGACGAGATTCGGCCCCTGGATGCGGTAGTACGCGGTGCCGTTGCGCCCCGGAGTTGCACTAGTCGGTCCGCTCCAAGCGAACCAGGTCTCGCCGATGCCGGCTTTGATCTCGGCCATCCGCGCCGTGGCTGCTTTCTCATGGACGATGCCCGCCCACTCCGAGATCACATCCAGCAGCATGGCGCGCTGTTTCTCGTTCATGGCGGAAGCCTTCAGGCCTTCGGGCTCAATGGTTTTTCCATCCTTCCCCGGTCCCAGCACCAAGTCGGTCACCTGGTAATTCAGAATCGCTTGCTTCCTTTGGTTTTCGTCCAGAGCCTCCAGCAAAGTGAACGCCTTGTCGCTCTCTGCGCCCAGCGGCCGCACGGTCTTCCCGTTCAACGTGTAGAGCGCGGGCTGGGCGGCGGTGAGGCTGGGGGTAAGCACGCCTTGTTCGCCGGCGATGGTGAGATTGAGCGCGAGATGGTGGCCACCGAACTGCAACATCCAGGGCTGCTTGGCGGAGGGCGTGCCGAGAATCGCGACGTAGTAGAGGTCCTTGCCGAACATCGGATTATTCCGTCCGCCGGTCTTCAGAACTTCGTCGCCTTCCATGATTTCCTGAACCTTTTCGAAGCCTCGCTTACTGAGCGCGGACGCAACCAGCGTCATGGCGGCCGAACGCTGCGCACTGCTGAGTTCAGCCAGGCTCAGGCCCGCCCGGGGAGCCATCTTCACCGGCAGGTTCGACCAACGTACGCGCTGCTTGTCGTCGTCAAAGGCAAACATCACGCTCTGCCGCTGTGGCGCGTCGAGCGTGGCGAGAAACGCATTCGCCGCGGTGACGATACGTGGCGCAGCCGATTGGGCCAGGGCGGCGTTGGCGATCAAGGCCAGCACCCACGCGGCGCGGCCGATCCCGTTTGACAGTAGATTCATGTCCTAATACTCCTTGCTGCCGATCATATCGCTCCCGATAGCGTTCCGCTGGTAGTAACGGCGTTCTTAACACTGCATAACCCGAGCGGCCCTGTTACTTCACATTGATCACCACGGCATTCGAGCTTTTGCCGTCGACGCTTAAGACGACGTTTACTTCGCCGCGCCCGGCCAGGCTACTGGGAATGCGAATGTTGGCCTGATCCAGGCCCACAAAATTTCCCTGGGTACCGGCATAAGACACGGCGGCACTGGTGCCGCCGATGGTGGCCGAGACGTTGGCCAGTCCCGTACCGTTGCGGAAGCCGGTGCCAAAGGCCAGCAGGAACAGCTGGTCCGTGGCGTTGCCGATGGTCAACGGCAAGACTTCATACTTATCGGTCGTCTGGTTGAGTTGTAAAAGCGGCTCGGTCACTTGGGTGCCATCCGCCTTCACGCGCAAGGCAATCGCCGCCGCCACGCCCTGCCCATTGGCGTTAGCGGCGAACAGACCCGGAGTCACCGCTTCCACCGTCGCCGCACCCTGACCCACGGTGGTTCCGTTGAGCAGGATGGTGAACATCGCGGAGCCGATGCTATTGCCGGATGGATTCTGAAACGAAATCTGGGTGGGCGAGACATAAAAGAGCGGGGCGTTCCGGGTGGTTCCGGCGGAATCTTTCACCTGTACCTGCACTCCGCCCAGCGTAGTGGGCCAAGGGCTGGTGGAAGCGGAGACGGTGCTCGCCGCCATGCCGCTTCCGAACAGAGTGCCGATCGCATCCGGGGCCAACGTGCCCGCCGCGTAGCTGGCACCGGAAGCGACGGTGACCGCGCCCGCCGCCGAGGCGTCGAGCGCTGTCGTGAGGCTCAAGTCCTTACCGTAGTCGCGCACGTGGTCGCGCCAGACGGTATGGTAGTGAATCTGATTCCGGAAGACGACGCCATTTTGGCAGGCAAACTCGATCCACACGCTGGGTCCGTCGATGCGCGCATAGTTCGTATTGGCCACGAGGAAGGAACTGGCATCGCCGGCCACGCCGTTACCGGTGAACGCAATGTAGGTTCCGTCAAGTTCACTCTGATAGATGGCCAGTAAGTTCGCGGCTACGGTATCGTCCATATCCCGCACCCAGGGCTTCATAGCCTCGAGCACGAGTTGTTTTTGCGCGGCACCGAGGGTACTGACGGCGAGCCCTACTTTCGTCGCCGGAAAGGTGCCGTTGCCGCCGTTGCTCTCACCCGGAGTCATGGTGGTGTCGCTGAAAGTTTGCGACAGCTTGGCGGTGGCGAGTTGGCTGGCGGTGAGCGAGGCCAGCATTGCCGCCAGCGCTTCCTTTTCTTGGGTCAGGGGTGAATAGGTCGTACCGTTCACCGCGAACGTCAGCGGCTCCAGCGCTTCAAACAGTGGGGTGGTGCCAACCACGTGGCCCTGATTGAAGGCGATGTTCGCCCCATAGTGGTGTCCGCCGAACTGTAGCATCCAAGGCCCGCTGGCACTAGGCGTGTTTAGAAACGCCAGGAAGTAGATTCCCGCTCCGTAGCCCGATCCACCGCCGTTCTGGCCCAAAAAACCATCGGCGAGTCTGATTTGGTTAAACTCGTCGGACCCTTCGTTGGCTGTGGTGCCCGCCGCCGCCCGGATCACTTCCAGCGCCGCGGCCAGTTGCTCCGCGCTGAGGGTGCCTAGTTGAATACCGTTGCGGCAACCAGACCCGCACGGCAGATTCGACCAGCGGCGCGCCAGGGTGGTGGTGTAAGTCTGCTCAAGCACCTGTTGTTGCGCCGTACTCAAGAGAGCTTTGAACGCGAGAGCCTTCGCCACCACCTCGCTGACCGCGGCGCGCGGAGTGAAGTCGCTCGCCGCCCTTACCCGATTGGTGAGAGCCTGGTTGGCGACGAATACCGGATCGCTGCCGGTGCTATCGGCGCGCAGCCCCACCAGCGAATAACCCGCAAAGACCAACGAAATCATGGCTGACACTGGCACCAGTAGGGCGGCTCCCGATAATGGGACGCCACCCGTGAGCCGGGCTAAGAGATGGTTGTTGTTCATTGATTTTCCTTTTGAATGACGTAGTTCGCTGGTGTGAAAAGCGTGGCGTAAAGGTAAGCCGGGATGGCCACCAGGGCTAGGATCAGGATGCCCAGCGGGGCAAACTCCGTCATGGTGGTTATTAGGCGTTCGATGGCATTCGATTCGCCGGACACCCGGCTTACCGTCCAACCAGTGGCGGCGATGGCCGCCAAGAATCCGCCGCCCACTCTCACCCATGGGTGAGCTGGCGTGGGGCTCAACAAGATGAGCCAAGGCACGGTGACGATCAGGACGAAGACCTGCATCAGTTCGATGCCGAGGTTGAAGCCCAGGATGCTGAGGGCCATGGGGCCGGGCGGTAACTTTAGTTCGGCCAGAACGGTAGCAAAAGCCAGCCCGTGGACGAGACCGAATCCGGCCGCGACTTGCGCCTCCCGGCCCGGAAAGATGGGGCGAATTGCATGAATGGCCGTCACGAAGATAGAGAGGGCGATCAACACCTCCACCGGTTGTGGCGGCAGTGTCAGCCAATGCAGCGCTCCCGCCAACAGCGTGACGGAATGCCCAATGGTAAAGGCCGTCACGATCTTCAACAGCCGCACAAGGCTGTAGTGGCTGCCGCCAAAGCTTCCCCAGCGGCCGCCGCGCGCTGTCAAGGTCGCCGGCAGCAAGAGCACGATCAGAAACAGCAGGTGGTCGGTACCTTCACGGATATGCTGCGCGCCCAGGCTCAGCATGCCCCGGAAACCGTTCCACCAACTTCCTTCGCTTAGATGGATCGCCAAAGGCTCCGCTCGTGAGGTGCCCGTGTTCACCGCGATGACCCCGGCTTGGGTGGCGCCCACCCGGCCCGACTCCCAGTCGCTGTTTACCGACACGAGAGCCTTGTGGGTCACCACTTGATGGAGGATCAGGTCGTAGTGGAGGATGAAATCTCTCAAGCTTGCCCCGGCCGCCGGGCTGAGGGAAAGTTTCACCAGGACCTCTTGAAACGGGCCACTCTGCGTCTGCTCGGCGCGCCCCACCCTCATCTCCAGTACCTGCACTCGCCAAGGTTGCCCCGCCGTGGTAGCTGGATGAATGTGATCCAGTAAATACTGCTCGAAGGCCGGCCTCCAGGTCGCGATCTTTTTTTCAGGGCTCTGCGTGACTTGGTGGCCAAAGGCCAATTCCAATTCCGTAAGGGGCACATGAAGGTTCACGGTCACGTGATCCGAACCAACATCCAAAACCGCCAGCGTGGTGGGCTGTTGGTGGGCTGGGCTGAGGTTGGCGGTGAAGAAGGCCAACAGGAATGGAAGGGCGAAGTTCCGCATGTTTCTAGACGTCGCTCAATCGGACTTGACGACGTGTACTTGGTAGAACCGTGGCAAGGCGGCTAAGTTGCGTTAAGAACTGTTATGAGCCCGGTGTGGCGGACTCCTGCACGGGCGATTTCTTTAGTTAGAGGGCGAAGCTACCTTGAGGAAATCAAGCAGCCAAGCGTCCACCAACGCGACCTGCTCGGGGATGTTGTTGTGGCCGGTTTCGAGCGCCAGCATGAGCTTCTTGCGGCCGGGGATGACGTTGTAAGCCGAGTACATCGAGGTGGGCGGGCAGGTCTCATCGTTGAAGCCCCACGTGTAGAGGCCGGGTACCGTCACGCGGCGCGCGAAGTTGACGACGTCATAGTAGCGGGACGTCTCGATCTTCTCCGCAGAGCGATGCGCAAGCGGGCCCTCGCTGGCGCGGAACAGATGCGGCCAACCGCCAGCGCGGTTTTGCAGATACCCGGTGACATCGGCGAGCGCCGGATAGTAAGCCGCCAGACCTTTGACGCGCGGGTCCAGCGCGGCCGTGACGATCGAGAGCGCTCCGCCTTGGCTGCCGCCGGTGACGGCCAAGTTAGTACCGTCCCATTTAGGCAGGCTGGTGAGAAAGTCGTTGGCCCGGACGCAGCCCAGATACACCCGGCGGAAATAATAGCGGTCGCGGCTATCGAGTCCGAAGGCGTTGTAACCGGCGAGGGCGCCCGCGCCGAGCGAGTCGTACACGGACTGGTCCATGGTGACCGGGATGCCATGGATGCCCACTTGCAGCGTGATGACGCCGCGCGCGGCGATCGTGGCCATACCCCGGTAGGGGCGGACGCCGGCCCCGGGCACGCTCAGCAGGGCAGGGTACTTGCCCGGTGCTTTCGGCTCGCACAGCACGCCATAGAAGCGCGAGGGCGCATTGCCCACGCCGACGTTCTGCAGGTTCACGTGATAACAATCCACGGCGGCGTTGCCGTATTCCGTCAGCAGCGTCACCTTGGCGTCGACCGGCAGTTTGGCGAGAGCGGCTTTTCCGGCGGCCCAGAATTGCTCGAAGTCGGGCGGATCTTGCTGGGTAGGTTTCAGAGCTTCGGGCTGAAAGGCGGCGGTCGAAAGAGCGCGATAGACTTTGCCGTTGCGCTCGATCGTAGCGATACAGCGCAGGAAGCCGGGCTCATTCAGCGTGCCGCCCTCCACGATCAGCCCGTCGGCAGGAAGCGTCGCGCTCTGCTCGATCTTCGGCGGCATCATCTCCGGACCAATGCGATAAGTAACCTTCACGCCGTCCAGCGGCTGCCCGTCCTGCACAGCGGTGATGCGGAAGCGCACCGGCTGGCCCAGTTCGTAGCGCCAGTCGGCATGGTCAGTCGAAACGCGGACTTGGATCGTGCCCACGCGGTCCTGTGCGAGCAAAGGGAGGGTGAGTAGAAAGGCGAGCCGTAGCATGACTTCATACGATATCGCGTTCCTGTCCGGTCCGGCGGGCTACTGTGGCAAGTCAGCGATAAGCCGTGCCCGTTAAGTAAGGGTCAACGGTGAAACCGCGGGCTTGCTGTCCCCCGGCCTTGGGGCGCAGCGGTTCGCTGGAGAACGCGATGCCCACGGCACCGTGGTTCTTCCCAAGCCGCGCCGGACGCTCCCAGTGAGGCTGCACCTGGACTACCAGCGTGGGGTGGTCACCTTGCTGAAAGGTGAGCGCATGGCCGTCCAGCGACGCCTCGAGCTCCTCCCCATGCACCGCCACCTCCAGCCGATGAAACACTCGGGAGTCGAAGCCCGCGACCGGCGCAGTTAGGGCGACCGTATGCACCGGATTGAGGCACTTCACGCTCACCTTGCCGTTAGAGTGAAGTTGCACCCAATAGCCGGCGCTGGCTCCTCCAAGTATCCCGTCGCCGGGCGCGGCGGCACGGCTGCGAAAGTAGGGTCCCGCTTGGAGGATATCGCCTGCCGAGGAGAGCGGCACCAACAGCTCCACCGCGATGCTGAGGTCCTGGCCAAGGTCTGCGCCGCGCAGCCCGGCCACCGGACAATCCGCGCTTTGCGCCGCCAACTGAATGCCGCCATAGTCGAATCCCTGATGAATCAGTTGGCCGTCACGGATGTCCACTCGCGCGCTCTCCTGGGCCGGCGCATCGAACATCGGGCTGAAAAAGTACGGGCGCTTGGGCGTGGTAAGGTCAGTGAGGCCGGCGGTGCAACGGTAAAGTGCGGCGACCTCAGAGGGACGCAGCGTTCGCCTCCAAACGCGCACATCGTCCAGAGATCCGCGGAAACCGCTGCGCGCCTGATTGACGTAGTTGCCGATGGCCCAGGGTGTACCCTTCGCCCAGAGAGTCATCCCAGCGGCGGCCTTCGGTGCCGGCCGCATGTTGGTGGCCGCGCTCGGTGCCCCATCCACGTACAGGACGCCGCGGCCGCCGGACAAGGTTCCCGCCAGATGATGCCAGCGACCGTCGGCAATGCTTTTTTCCGCCACCGCCAGAGTCTGGTCTCCGCGCATGCCGGCGTATCCTTGATTGGCGAAGGCCGGGCGGCCATCGGGCAATAACATCAGTTGTGGCGCATCGAGCGATGCGGGGCCCGGTGGGTCGCCGAAGTGCAAAATACCGTTGATATCGCCGCTCGACGTCTCCGTTTTTACCCAGGCCGCCAGCGTCCGCGGCATGTCCTGCCGGGGCAGGATTTGCGATGTATCCAAGCCAGAGACGCGGTGCCCGGTCCCGTCGAACCGAAGGGCGCCTCCCCGAATTCCCGATGCCCAACTGCCGCCCAGCACCGTTCCATTCAAGTGGTTGCCAGATGCGTCCGCAATCACCGTGCCGCCGCCCTCGTCAAATTTCCACCAAGCCGCCTCGCGGAAATCGTCCCCCGGCGTTCGTCGCAACATGAGCATCGCCGCCGCAGCCAGCGCCAGTAACAGGCCGGCCGCCGCCATCCAACGCCATGGCCCACGAGTTCTTTGTGCCGGCGGACGAAGCCCTGCCGGGGGAAGAAGGGACGCAATGCCCTCATTCACCGGTGCCACGAACCGGTAGCCGAGTTTCGGTACCGTCCTAATAATGTGAGGATGCTTGGCGTCATCGCCGAGTGCCCGGCGAATCTCCTGAATGCAACCGGCCAGCGTGGCGTCCATCACGGCCGTGTTCGGCCAAACCCGTTCGAAGATCTCTTCTTTGCTCACGATCCGATGGCGCTGGTCCACCAGGAACATCAGGAGCGTGAGCGCCTTGGCGCGAAGCTCAATCGGCTCACCCGCCCGCGTAATCGCCGGAACCCCGGGGTCAATCTCCAGGTTCAAGTACCGGTACGTGATGTGCCGTTGGTCCGAGGGTTGTTCAAGATCTTGGCGCATACAAAGACGGCCCCGCGGGAGGGCGTTGGTTAGGGCAATCCCCACCTGATGAGTTAGTCGAATTGTATCCGAAGGCCATGCCGGGTTCAATGGTGTAGACCTGGCAAAACCATTGTTTTCGCATGATTTCGCGGAATAATCTTATGAAAATCTTATGTGGGGTTAGAATCAGTTTCGCTACACTCGGGCCATGCTTCCGTGCCCGTGTCTTGGAACTAGTGCGATTCGGTGCCGTTCGCGAGTAGCACTTTCCGCATTGGTGTTGATGGTCAGCATGGCGGGTTCACTGGAGGCGCAAGCCGTGCGGGCCGGAGTTTCCGTTGTAGGAACCCAGCCTCGTAGCGACGATACCTTCTCCGGACCCATTCCAATCGGCTTCGCCGTCAACTTTTTCGGCACCACCTACACGAGCCTGTACGTCGGCACCAACGGCTATGTCACGTTCGACCGTGGCCAGACCGGCTACGATCCCCAAAACCTGATCAACTACCAGCAGAAGATCATCGCCCCCTTCTACAGCGACATCGATACGCGCAACGCTCTCTCCGGCGAGATTACCTGGGGTTCCAGCAACATCAGTGGTCGCCAGGCCTTCGTGGTCACCTGGAATAGCGTCGGCTATTTCTCCACCCGGGCCGACAAAACCAATACCGTGCAACTCGTCATCGTCAACCGTGGTGACCGGGCCGCGAACGACTTCGATTTCGAGTTCAACTACAACCAGATCCAATGGGAAGCCGGCAACGTCAACGGCGGCGTCAACGGGCTCTGCTCCACCGGCTGCGCGCCACCCACCGTCGGCTATTCCAACGGGTTGGCCGGCACCGCCAACCGCTCGTTCGAGCAACGCGGATCCCACCAGGCGGGAGCCTTCCTCGACAGCAATAGCAGCACCGGACTGCGGTATCAGCAATCGGGTGGCAGCGGCGTCAACGGCCGGCTTCTTTTCACCGTCAGCAACGGCGCCGTGTCGGGCGGCGGAACGGGAACTGGCGGTACGGGAACCGGAGGCACCGGAGGCGCGGGCTTCTGCACCAGTACCGGCGGAACGCCCTCCGGCGGCGTCACTCTGATCGACGGGCCAGTCTGCACCGGCCTTCCCTCCACCGCGCCCGCCTGTCCCCTCGTTCGCCCCGGATCGGTGACGGCCTACGGCGCTAACGATCCTTTGGTGTTGATTTGGTTGGGACTCACCGGATTTACCCAGCAGTCCACGCTTCGCGCCCGATTCTCGTTGAATG
>JAYVRS010000608.1:0-5278 GCA_043776185.1 Bryobacteraceae bacterium
TTCAAATTCTTGATACCCTCACTCACCGAGCGCACCGGCTCAATGGTGTTGCCCTGCGTCGTAATGAAATCCGCCTTGCAACCCGTCCAGCCTTCCTGCTTCGCCTTCAGCCAGTTCTCGGCATATTGAGCGGGTGAGTTACCGCCCGCGTGTACATACATCTGCACCTTGTCACGCGCCTTGCCGCCCAGTAATTTCCAGATCGGTTGGCCAAGCGCTTGGCCCAGAATATCCCACAAGGCAATCTCCACTGCGCTGATGGCCGAGTTTAGAATCGGGCCCCCGCGCCAACGTGGCCAGCGATACATCGCCTGCCAGTGCATCTCAATATCCGCCGGATCGCGCCCTACCAGATAGCGCTTGTGCTCCTCAATCGCCGCTGAGACCGTAGCCTCCTTACTCGTCACGGACCCTTCGCCCAACCCGGAAATGCCCTGGTTCGTATATATTTTGACAAACACGTAATTGGAGGCATTCGGCCCGCCCCGATTGACGATGAAAGTCTTGAGGTCAGTAACTTTCAGGTTCAGCGGCTTGGCTTTGGCCCGGGCCTGGGCTAACAGGCCCTCCGAGGAACAGAACGCGGCGAAGCTAGTGGGGAATAAATCACGTCGAGTCATGGCGAGGGCCATTGTATCGTTCCCGAGAGGCGGACGCTCGGCGGGGAATACGGCCCGATGCTAAAATGAGACGTGTCAGATCGCTTCATCCTGATCTGTACCCTGCTGCTAACTGCTACTCCTTCAACCGCCCAATCCACTAAGACCGAGCTGCTCGGCGCGATTCGAGATCCGGCAGGGTTGCCCGTCGCCAACGCCAACGTGGCACTCTCCCACGGCGGCACCGGCGTCACCTGGACGGTGACCTGTAGCACCGATGGCGCGTATCAATTCCTCGCCTTGCCGCCCGGCGTTTATCGCCTCTCGGCCTCGCACCTCGGCTTCGCACCATTCGTTCGCGAAGGGTTCATTCTCCGTTTGGGCGACCGGTTGGTGCTGGACGTCGAGTTACACCTCGGCGAGGCCAACCAAGCCGTCGACGTCATAGCGGGGGCACCTTTATTACAAGCCAGCCGCGGCAGCGTGGGCTTTCTAGTGGAACAGCGTCGCATCGTGACCTTGCCGCTGGATGGCCGTAATTTCGTTCCACTCATCGCCCTCTCCCCCGGCGTGAATCTGCCACCGGGCAGCGTACTGCCCCGCATCAACGGCAGCCGGCCCCGGGTGAGCGAGTATATCTACGACGGAATCAGTGTGCTGCAGCCCGAGCCCGGGCAGGTGGCCTTCTACCCGATTGTCGATGCCATTGACGAGTTTCGTGTGGAAACGAACAGTTACTCCGCTGAATATGGCCGGTCCAATGGCGGAGTCATTTTGGTGAATCAGAAGTCGGGCACTAACCAACTGCGCGGTACGCTCTTCGAGTTCTTTCGGCACGAACGGCTCAACGCCCGCAATTTGTTCGCTACCGCTGGGGCCCGTCCACGATTTCGGCGCAACCAATACGGGCTCGTTCTGGGGGGCCCGGTGGCCAAGAACCACACTTTCTTTTTCGCCGACTGGCAGGGAACGCGTCTCAACACCGGCGTCACCCGCACCAGCAGCGTTCCCTCCTTGGGCGAGCGGCGCGGCGTATTCTCCACCGCCATTTACGATCCGGCCAGCACGCGGCGCACGGACAACGGCTACTTGCGCGATGCCTTCCCGGCGAACACCATTCCCGCCAGCCGCTTCGATCGCGCCGCGCTCGCCGTGCTGGATCGCTACCCCGCCCCGGACGTGATTGCTTCGGCCAATAACTATCGGCGCTTGGGCAACGATACTACCGCAGCCAATCAATTCGACGGGCGGCTGGATCGCTATTTCCGCTCAGGGCAGCGCTTCTTCATCCGCTACTCGTCGCTGCGCGACCACAGCCAACCGGCGCCGCCATTGCCTGACGGCAGTGGCAATCTCACCGCTGGCGTCATCGGCAACACATTCACCCGCGCCGGTAGCATGGCCGCCGAACACACTTGGAATCTCACGCCCGCGTCCGTCAACCAGCTGCGATTCGGCTACACGCGCCGCGGCTTCCGCCGCGCCGCGCTTCGTACGGGCCAATCGGTGGCCCAAGCCACACTGATTCCGAACGTCCCGCTTACGTCTTTCCCCGATGTCTTGCCCACCTTCGACGTCGTGGGCTTGCAGCAGTTGGGCCCACCGGCCAGCAGCAATGCCATCTTCACTACTTCGGTGACGCAGTTAGTCGACGGCTACACCAGAATTCGCGGCCGCCACAGTCTTAAGACCGGCGTCGATATCCGTCTGGAACGCCTGGATGTGCTGCAACCGCCCAGCCCCACGGGCAACTTTCAGTTCACCAGTATCTCCACCGCCGGCCTCACCCCAACCGGATCCATCGCGGCGGGCTCGGGCCACAGCTTTGCGTCGCTATTACTAGGCCAGGTAAGCCGTTTCAGCATCGACGCTCAGCAAGAAGTCATCAAGCCTCGCGCCCGGATTATCGAGCTCTACTTACAGGAAGACTGGCGGATCAGCCAACGGTTAACGCTCAACTTGGGCGTGCGCCACACGCTAAACTTCCCGTCCACGATCGTGGGAGATCAGGGAGCCGTCTTCAACCTGGCCACCCAACAACTCGACTTCCTCGGAATCAACGGCTTTCCACGCGCGGCACGCCAGCTTGAGAAACTGAACTTCGCCCCTCGCCTGGGGATGGCCTTCCAAGTAACGCCGTCGTTCGTGCTGAGGGCCGGGTACGGTCTCACTTGGATTGAACAAGCCGGTATCACCACGCCCTTCACCACTCCGCTGTTCCCATTTATCCAAACCCTCGGGCAGCAGTCGCTGGATAACATCAACCCCGCCTTTGTCCTCTCCCAAGGCCCCACCGTGCGGCTGCAAACTCCGAGCGGCGAGTCTGGTTTGGGGCAGGGCGTTTTCGCCGTGCAACGCGATAACGGAAGCGGCTACGCCCAGCAATGGAATCTCTCGCTCCAGAAAAGCTTTGGTAACCATTGGAGCTGGGAGTCCGGGTATCTCGGCTCCAAGCTGACCCGGCTCGGCGTGCCCGACGTCAACCTGAATCAGCTCTCCGTTGAGCAGTTAAGGCTAGGAGCGCAGTTGACGCAGCCCGTAATCAACCCTTACTTCGGTCAAATTCCGGCCAACACTTCTTTAGGCGCGTCAACGATCACCCGTGGACAGTTACTGCGGCCTTATCCTCGATTTACGACAGTTACTCTCTATCGCAATAACATCGGGCACTCCACTTACCACGCGTTTCAGTCGCACCTGGAAAAACGCTTCGCACATGGACTCACTCTCTCCGCCTCCTACACTTACTCACGGTTAATTGACGATGCCGGCGCCGTCTTCGATTCGGCTATTCTCAGCGGTCCAGTGACTAACTTCCAGGCCGCCGACAGCTTCAACAAGCGACTCGAAAAGGACGTCTCCACGGGAAATTCGCCCCACATTTGGGCGAGCAGCTTCGTATACGACTTACCCCTCGGTCGCGGCCGCCTTCGTAGCGGCTGGCAACTCGCCGGTATTGCGCGAATCCAATCCGGAAATCCGATCGCGGTCACCCAAGCCAGCAACCTGAACGCTTTCGCCGGATTCGGCATTCAACGGCCCAACCGTCTCTTGAATCCAGCCTTGCCGCCCGAACTGCGCACCCCCAGCCGCTGGTTCGACACCGCCGCCTTCGCCCAGGCACCGCAGTTCACCATTGGCAACAGTTCGCGGAATCCCGTCGGCGGCCCGGGATACCGAACGCTCGATGTCATGCTGGCCAAGACGTTCCTCTTTGCCGACCATTGGCGGGCAGAGCTCCGCGCCGAGGCTTTCAATGTCGCCAACACTCCGCCGCTGGGCAATCCCAACGGCAGCTTCGGAAATCCCGCGTTCGGCACCATCACGACGGCGCTCGATCCACGGGTCTTCGAGTTCGTCCTCAAATTACACTTCTGAGCCGCCGACCAGGGGGCGGGTATCCTGAAAGCAGATGAAGCCCCTGACGCATCTGGTGGAAGATCTGGTCAGCGTCATGCGGCGGGTGGCCGAAATGCCTGGCATCGACGCCGTGCATGACCTCCGCGTCAGCGTTCGCCGCGCCTCTGAGGGCCTGCGCATTTACCGGGATCAGCTTCCGAAAGCCCGGCGCTTGTCTAAGGAAATTAAAGCCATTCGCGACTTAGCCGCCGCCGTTCGCGACCGCGATGTTACTCGGCAGTTACTACGGCGTCAACGCCTTCCCGTCACCGATCCGGCGTGCATTTACTTGCAAGGGCAACGGCACTTGGCAGCGTCCCACTTACAACAATTCTTAGTGACTCAACTTCGCCAGAATCGTCCGCGCCGATGGCTAAAGTGGCTCAACGAACAAGCATGAGCATGGAAAAGCTAATCGACGAGTTCTTCGACAGAGGCAAGAAAGCCGCTGCGTCAAATCAAGCTGAAGTGCTCCACTCCTTTCGCATCGCCGTCAAGCGCCTCCGCTACGCCATTGAAATCCTCCACCCGCAAGGCGGCGTCGAATGGCTCAAACTGTTACAAATCATCCAACGGCAGTTGGGCGACATGAACGACGCCTTCGTGGCCGAACGCTACCTCCGTGCCTTGCCTTCCCTCTCTGTGGCCGCCCGGCCATTGCCGCGGGCTCTCCACCAGGAAGCCGAAGCCCACATCGCCAAATTTCAGAAGACTTGGCACCGTTGCTTCGGCGAGCGCACGGAAAAAGCTTGGCGCGCCTGGGCCCGGTCCGTCCCCGCTCGAAAGATCCCGCAAAGGTAGAGCGAAAAGGTGCAGCCATTCGCGCTGCTGTCATTGGCCTTCCAATAGCCCGGCCATTCTGCCCGGAATGCCCAATTGAGCAACCTATGCAGACGTGCGCGATAATCCAAAGGTAATGACCACCTTGGAACTGCACTTCCCCCGTACATTCGCCGTCATTGCCCTCATGGTGGGCCTGCTGACCGCCGCCCCACTCCCGGCGCAACCGGCGGCTAAATCGGCGCCCAAATCCCCCAAGCTTGTCCTGCTGATTGCGGTGGACCAGTTCCGCTACGACTACCTCACCCGCTTCCGCGACGAGTACAAAGGCGGGTTCGATCGCTTGCTGCGCACCGGCGCAAACTACGTCAATGCCCACCTGGAGCACTACCCCACCGTCACCGCCATTGGCCACTCCACCATGCTTTCGGGGGCCACGCCTAGCCTCAGCGGCATCATCGGCAACGATTGGTACGATCGCGAGTCCGGCAAAAGCGTTA
>JAYVRS010000609.1:0-5272 GCA_043776185.1 Bryobacteraceae bacterium
GATTTCTTCTTAGCCATGTCGCCCGGATTCGCCATCGCTACTTGTACGCCCTCACGCACTCCGCTGATCACGGCTTGGCTCTCGCTTCGCCGCTCCAACGTAACGTCCTGCGGCACAAAGCCTGCCGCCGTGCGGACGTAAACGAACTTACGGCCGTCGGCTTCAAATAGGGCCTGCGATGGGATCCAAAGCGCCTTGGGCAGCGTGCCGGTAACGATTTGGAAGCGCGCACTCATGCCCGGCCGGAGCGACGGATCTGGATTCGTCAGCGCAATGCGGCATTCAAAATGCCGATCCCACGGCGACCCGGTGGTACCACCGATTGCTTTGATTTTGCCCGCGAATTTTCGCCCCGGCATGGCGACAATCTCCACTTCGGCCACTTGCCCTTCCGCCAAATGCCCGCGATCCAGTTCGCCGATTTTTGCCGAGCCTTCCCAGCTCTTCATATCTGGAATCTGCGCCACGCCCTTACCCGGCCGCGCCTGGTCGCCCACCTGATACGGCGGCAGATACATGCCCCAGCGGAAGTTACCTTCGTCGTTCGATTGCAGTGCCACGTAGCCGGAAGTTTTGGCCAGCAAAGTCATCGATGCGATATTCTTGCGGGCGGTATCGGCTCGCACCTTGGCGCGCTCTTGCGCCGTTTCCTGAATGGCCACGCCGGTGACGGCGGTCTTGCGCCGATTCTCCAAATCGCTTTCGAGCTTCGTCAAACGGTCGCGCGCCGCATCTACGGCCAGCTCATTCTGACGAGCCGTTAGTCGGGGCAGGATGTCGTTTCGCTTCGCTTCCAGCTCCGCCACCTTCAAGTCCACTTGCGCTTGCAAAAGCGCATAGCGAATCTCCTCAATGCGCGCTTCGCTTTCAGCCTTGGCCTGAATCACTTGCTGCTCCGCTTCAGACAGGTCGGCTTCCGCTTCACGCAACTTGAAGTCCTGTTCCGTGGTATCCAGCTTCACCACCGCGTCGCCCTTGTTCACCATTTCGCCGTTCTGGCGCAGGTATGTAATGGCCGTGGCACCGCTGCCGGTCATCGGCACCATCAGCGTTTCGGTGGAGCCGCCTTGCAATTCGCCTTGCGCATTTACATTAAAGGTGACATCGCCGCGCTTCACCGTCGTCACCGGAATGTCGGGCGCGGCATTGACGGGGATCAGATTCGGGCCCAGTTGCCGATAGGCGTAGTAACTACCGGCCCCGCCAAAGACCACTAAGAATACGATCCATCGTAGCCGTTTCATGACGCGCCCTTGGCCTCGGTTACCGGTTCCGCCAACGCGACTTTGCCCCCGGCGGCGATGCCCTTGATCGCGATCTCGTCCGGATTGCGCGCCAGCACTTCTACTTCCAGGGCCAGGTAACCACCGCTCGCTTGCGCCACATAAACAATGGGCTTGCCGCGACGCGTGAAGATGGCCTTCGCTGGAACGCTCAGCGCGTCCGGTAACTTATTGAGGATCACGTCCATGCGGCTATTCATGCCCGGCCGCAAGCGCGGGTCGGGCTTTTCGATGTGGGCAAAGCCGCGAAAGCTCCGCGTGGGCGGCCACTCGAAGCCCATCTCCGTCAGCGGCGAGATCTGCGTCAGCCGGGCGTTGAAAGTGCTCTCGGGCAGCGCATCCACCCGGATGCGTACTTCCTGGTCCACCTGAATCTTGCCGCGGTCAATCTCCTCCACCTTGCCTTCCATTTCGAGCGTGCTGAGGTCCGGAATTTCGGCAATCACCCCGCCGGGCCAAACCTGATCGCCCACCTTGAAGGGCTTCGCATTCATCCAACCCTGCGAGTAATTCGGCAAATACACCACCACCCCAGTAAGTGGAGCTGTAACTTGCATGCGATCCAACCGCGACTTAGTCAGCTCCACTTCGGCAGCAGCCTTGTCACGCAGGCGTTTGAGCGATGACACCTTGGCTTCGTTTGAGACTTTATTGAAATTGTTTTTAGCCTCCTGCACCTCGGATTTCTTTTCCGCTAAGCCTAAATCCACTTGCGCTTCCTCGCCTTGCAGACGGCTGACGATCTCCTGCTTCGAAACTTCGAGCTTGGCGCGCTCCACCTGATACTTCGATTGCGTGGTCTCCACGCGGTCCTGCTCGGTGGCCAGGGCCGCCTCGGCGATCGCTTGGTCCAGCGCGGCTTGCGCCTGCTTCAGCCCTGCTTCCTTTTCCTTCAATTGCTGTTGCGCGCTCGAGGGATCGAAGCGCACCACCGGGTCGCCCGCTTTGATCGCCGCGCCGGTGGGTGCCAGCCATACTAGCCGTAACTCCGGCACGTTTACCGGAGCAATGATCTGCACCGACCGGCGCGCCTTTAGTTCGCCCCGGCAGCGAATGATCACCGAGAACTCGCCCCGGCGTACCGGCGCATTCGGCAGGTCCTCCTTGGCCTGCACCGTCAGGTAACGCCACGCGCCAAAACCCGCCGCGCCGAGCATCAGCAGCGTCAGCCCCGTCTTCTTCATTCGATCACCACCGCCGCCGACAAGTCCGGCAGCAAACGCGGATCGGTGCCGATCAGCCGGAAGCGCGCGGCGAAGTTCTTGATCGGGCTGCCCAATGCCGACGAAGCCACCGGACTCGCCGATTCAAAGCGCCCCTCAAACTCCACCTCCGGATAAGCGTCCAGCCGCACGCGGGCTATCGTGCCTGGCTTCAGCGCCGCCCCGTCCGGCTCCCCAATCTGCGCATGCACCTCCATCTCGGTGGGGTCAAACAGCTTCAGCATCGGCTGGCCGTTCCACAATTGATCGCCCTCCTGAGCATGGCCCATTGACCCGCCGCGCCAAATATTTTCGAGAGCTACCATCCCGGCCAACGGTGCCTTGACGATCAACTTCTCGGCGTTGGAAGTGGCCCGTTCCAACGCCACCTTCTGGCGATCCTGTTGTAACTCGACGATGCGCAAAGCCGCCGCTTCCACCTTCGTGCGGTGCTCATGGATCTTCAGTAAGCTGGCCACCCGGGCCCGCGCGCTCTCAGCCTTGGCTTCATTCTTAGCCCGGTCAATGTCGCTCAGAATCGGACCCTTCTTCAACTGAATTTCGGCTTTGGCCAAGTCGGCCTCGGCCTGCTTCAGATCGCCGAGCCGCTTCTCGGCGTCGCTGCGGTTGCTCGCTACTTTCTGCCGCACCTGATGGCCCAGGTCGTCGAATTTCGCCTCGGCTTCCAAAGCGTCATCGAGTTGCTTAGTGCGGTCGAACTCGGCCAGAGTGTCGCCCTGCTTCACGTGTGTGCCGTTGGGCACCAGCCTCACCAATGTCATGCGGCCCCCTTGGCCGGCAATCTGCGGCACCTGGATGGACGAGACTTTGACCGCTCGGACGAGTCCCGTGGCGCGAATGGCCTTGCTAGCGGGGGCTTGTGTTGACGGGGCCGGCGCTGCCGCCCGCACCACCGTGGGCGTTTGTTTACAACTGACGAAAATCATCGAGATGAAACAGAAAGCAGCGCGGCCCATATGTCTCCTAAAAGGTGTTAGACGCCAGTAGGAGGCATTTTGTTTACCAAAGCCGCAACAAATATTTACGAAGCGTGTTGATGGGCCCTAGTCACTAGAGTCGACGCCCATTTGATCCAACCGATAGCGCAGCGCATTCCGGGTGAGGCCCAGTAGGCGCGCGGCTTGGCTCTTATTGCCATTGGCCCGGCGCAGGGCTTCCCGGATGATCGATTGCTCGTGCTCCTCCAGCGTCACACCTTCCGGCAAGAAGTCAGAGACCGCCGGCTTGGGCTTCGTCGATTGGTCAAGCTTGATGTCCACCGCGCGCAGCGTCGCCGTGGGCGAAAGCAGTAAGCTGCGCTCAATCACGTTTTCTAGCTCCCGCACATTGCCCGGCCAGTGATAACCCATCAGCCTGGTGACGGCATCGTCAGTTAGTTGCCCAGGCTCGCCGCTATGGCTCTCCCCGCTAAACTTCTCGACGAAGTACTTCGCTAAGTAAGGGATATCCGGCTTACGTTCGCGCAGCGACGGAATATTCAGCGGCATCACGTTCAGACGATAGTAAAGGTCCTCACGAAAACGCCCGCCTTCGAGCGCCGCGCGTAAGTCGACGTTCGTCGCGGCCAGAATGCGCACATCAATGTGGCGTACCTTGTTACTCCCCAGCCGTTCGAATTCTCGCTCCTGCAAAATGCGTAGTAACTTCACCTGAATTGCCGGCGGCACGTCGCCGATTTCATCCAGAAAAACCGTGCCCGTGTCGGCCAATTCGAACTTACCCGGCTTCGTGATATTGGCCCCGGTAAAGGCGCCCTTCTCGTAACCGAAAAGCTCGCTCTCCATCAGATTCTCCGGGATCGCCGTGCAATTGATTTTGACAAACGGCTTGTCGCGCCGGGGCGAATGGTGATGAATCGCGCGCGCAATCAGATCCTTGCCGACGCCGCTTTCGCCACACAGTAGCACTGTGGCCCGTGAGGGTGCCACGCGCAGAATAGTCTGGAAGATCTCCTGCATATTGGGGCTGTGGCCAATGATGTTATCGAACTGGTAGCGTCGCCCCAGTTCCTCCTTCAGCGCCCGGTTCTCGTCGCGCAAAGCGCGCATTTCAAGCGCCTTCTCGATGATGGCCGTCAGATGGTCGAGCGAAAAGGGCTTCAGCAGAAAGTCAGCGGCCCCACGCTTCATGGCCTCGACGGCATTCTCAATCGTGCCAAAGGCGGTCATTACAATCACCGGCGCCGAGGGATTGATTTGCCGCGCGTGGGCCAGCACCTGCATGCCGTCCATCTCGGGGAGCTTTAAGTCGGTGAGGATCAGGTCCGCCCGATCCATGAATCGCAGCCCCTCTTCGCCGGAAGCGGCGAGGTCCAGGTCATAACCGGAACCGGAGAGCTGCAACTCCAGCACGCGGCGAAGCTTGTCTTCGTCCTCAATCACGAGTACGCGTTTTTTGAACATGCCTAGAGGCTGGAGCCGCCGTTAGGGAGGGGCTTGCGGAGAAAGTGCGTACGCTTGTGCATGGGCAGAGCCAAGTTTGCCCGGATCATGTCGACCAGGTCCTGCTCCCCGACGTGGCGCATGGCCTCCAGCTCGATTTCACGCTTCGTCGGCTTGCGCGCGGGCTTCGGCTTGTTCAGAGAGTGTTCGCTCAAGGACATGGAGAACTGCTCGATCGTTAGGACGATTCGCTTCCTTCTTACTCTCAATAATATCAGCCAGCGTACAAGTTCCCAATGCGACGACTAAACTATGCTGTGCTGAGCACCTTCCGCAGGATTCACCCACCGCACCCCAAAGCGCCGGAAATCGTTGTCAGTTGAAG
>JAYVRS010000610.1:0-5271 GCA_043776185.1 Bryobacteraceae bacterium
AGTTTAGTCGGCTTGGCTAGTCCCCACCGTTACCCTGGAGGGCAGGTAGGAGTAATTCAGGCGAAGACATCGGATCGATACGGTCGGCCTATCAACCCAAAAAGCCCGATGTCGGCGTGGGCCAAGCCGAGCACCCCCAGGGCCGTCGCAGCGGAGCCGTCCCGTACCTGGATCACAACCAGCCCGGTAGTGCACTATTTGCCGACCTTGGCATCCGGAATGCCCCAGATCACCGAGGGCTTGCCGCCGGGAACCTGCGAATCCTTGGCCCTCGCGGGGGCTTTCGCTCTCGAGAACGGGGCGAGACCGGAGCAGGTCGCCCCTCACACAATCCCCGAAAGGCGCAGCATCCAAAGGATCAGGAAGATGGCGATCACGCCGAAGATGATTCGCTGGGGCAGAGAGAAGTTCGGCATATCAGGTTTGGCCATCTGAATCCCTAAGCACGCCGGCTGCCAATGCACCCGCCTCTGTAGCAACCACCGCGCGATGAATTGTTACTCGGGGTCGGTGGGGTTATTGAAGAGCACGGTGAGCGCGATACTGCCGTGGCCCTTTTGCGGGAAGCCCACCGCGCGGCGATTACCGGGGTTGAGGGTAGAAGCCGTGTCATCCGGGGGAAACAGAATGAGCGAATTCAGGAATTCGAGTAAGTCCTGGCGATCAAGCCGGCCCAGCGCGCTGTAAGTGTCCTTGGCCAACTGCGCCTCGCCGCCGTGGCGCAAGATGACGTCATTCAGCGTCATGCTGCGGCCATCGTGCCCATAGGGGCCGGTGCTCCCCACGCCCCAGAGCGGAAAGGTCATAAACTCCTTCACCGTGGTTCCATCGTAATTCCGCTCATAGAAATTCGGCCCGACATCGTGACGTTTGAAGTCGGTGAAGAGATCGCGAACCAGAAAGGGTTTAAGCGCAGGCAGTTTCGCCGTGGGCAAGCCGGCCGAGTCGTTTGTAACTTCAATGAGCGGCGTGGCGGTCGAAAATAGATTGTTGAAGATACCGTTCGATGGGTCGTAGACGGTCTCCAGATCGGCGACACGACGGTCCCGATAAATGGGTAAGTTCGCGACGTGGCAGGACGCACAGCCCACGCGGTTAAAGACTTCCCGCCCATTGCGCGTACCTTCATTTTGCTCGGCATGAGCGGGCTTGAAATAATTCAACAAATAGAACTCCAGGTAATCCACAATGGATTGCGGCGCTTCATTGGCAACGCCGTCCTGGTCGGGGTCGGCGGCCGCATCGGGCGCCGAAGGCGGATCGAATTTGTCGAGCCCTCCATCGAGCACCATGCCCGCAGGAGTGACGATGCGTCGGCCAGCGGCGGCATTGGACAAGTCCGAATCGACGGCTTGAATACCCATCTCATTCTGCAAAGCCCCGGCAATGAAATCGCGGATGGAGAAGGTGCCCCCGTGGGCGAAGAACGGCTTCACTCGCAGGTCACGATCAACACCTTTGACGCGGGAAAGGTCCACGGTGCCATCGGGATTGGCCGTCACTTCGCCGTAATCCAGCCCCTTCGCCACCAAGGACCGGACGATGCGGGAACGGCTCGCCTTGGCGTCGGCGATCGCGGAATCGCGCCGCTGACGTAGTTCCTGAGTGATCTCGTCGCCCAGCATTTCGCGCAAGCCGAGACCGAACAGATGGGGAGCATTGCGGTGGTCAGGCCGGGTGGCCACGGCCCCGCCAAAGCCGGCTGAACCACGAGGTAAGCCGTGGCACCCGCTGCAACTATCGGAGAGCCCGGCACCGATCGCCAACGTGACGTTGACATCGCCCTGCCCGTCACCCACACTAGGCCCCAATCCTTGTGCTTTGGTGAATTTGCGATTGAATATTTGGCGCCCCCGGCGGATGGCACGGAACGGATCGCGCGAAATGATAAAGGAAGAGGAATCGGGCGTGGTCCAATTGCCTCGCCCCACGCCGATTTGATCGCTGTAAGATTTCTTGATTCCTTCACCTTCGACATTGGGCGCGCGGGTTTGGTCGATCAGTTGGGCGAAGGCGGCGCTGGACAGCAGGGCCGTCGCTAAGACATAACGATAAAGTCGTTTGTGCTGCACGTGGGTACTCCTACGGATTTGGGTCTCAAATCTAACTGCGTGATCCGGAGAAGAAATTAGTCGGATATTTTTCAGGCGGTGACGCAACCTGGCGATTCTTTGTCTCCGCGGACTAGTTAACGAGTCACGATCTCCTGCGACAAGCCGCAAAAGTTAACATTAGGCCGTCGATGTGACTAGTCAAGTTGACGGCGAACGAAGGGGTTGTTTGGCAATTTGCGGTCCCAGTGACGCCACAATTCCACACGGCGCGCGTGAAGTGCGGTGGCCGCCTCGATTTGGTCCGCTTGTTCATGGAGGCGAGCCATGGCCCGATAAAGATTGGACAAGTCAGCGGCGTCCTCCAGATTGGTTTCCGGCTCTGGCTTCGAAGCCATGATCTTGTCCAGCAACTGCCGGTGGGTGTCGATCGCCTGGGCCAAGTGTCCGGTAAGCGCCTGCTGCTCCGCCAGCGCCCGAAGAGCCTGATCGGGTTCTGACCAGAGTTCGATGGACGCGGCGGGGTAACGCTTCAGCTCCGCCAAAATGCGAAAGGCTTCATCGAGCCGCTGGCCGGCTTGGACGGCGCGGCCTAGGTCGCGTAAAGGATAGGTGGATGCCACGAGTGCGACGGCCTCGTTGCGGCGCGCCCGGGGATTGTCCTTCAGCTGCGCCGACGCGGCCCTCACCAGGTCATAGACGGCGATCGCGCGCGCGGCATCCGTGTGGCGCAAGGTGTTGGCGAGCAGCATTCCGTCGCTGGCGATGGCCAATCGGCTCTCAGCCTCATTAGGGTCTTGGGCGGCTAGATCGCGAGCGATGGCGAAGGCTTGCTTGAATGAGTCCGCCGCCTCCTGGGTGCGCCCCAAGCTGACCCCATCCACGCTACCCAGGATTTGTCCTTGGGTGTTGAGGGCAAAGCGGAAGACCCTTCGGAGGCTATAGCGAGTCTCTCCGGGCGCGGGTGTCAAAATCCTCACGCCCTCTTGAATCGCCGCCAGCGCGCCCTCCAAATTGCCACCACGACGGAGGGTGCGCGCCACATTGATCTGGATGGCACCCACTTGCTGTGGTTGATTAGTGGCCTTGGCGATGCCGGCGGTTTGCCGCAGCAGGCGGACACTGTCGTCGGCGAGATCCTGCTGGCTATACCAGTAAGCGACGTTCATCCCCACAATCACCACCGCCTCGACATCCGTTCGCGGACCATCCACCGGCCCCGAGCGGAGATACCTTTGTAGCCACGCCTCAGACTGGCGTGCCAGAGGTAACGCGGGCGTGTTCGGCCGACGGGATTCGGCCAGCACCATGCGGTCGTGGGCGATCTGCGCGGCCCGCAGCAGGGCCTGGCGATTTTCGGGTTGCGCATGAAGCACGGAGGCGATCAGCCCCTCGGCGATTTTCAGATTTTTTTCGGCCTCATTCGCTTGGCCGAGATTAGGGCTGATGGGGACGCCCTGGACGCGGGCGACGCGCATATGGGCCGTGGCCAAATCCAGATCGAGCACCGGGTCTCTCCCTCGATCCTGGGCCAGTCGCGTTAGGTATTCCAAGGAAGTATCAACGATCACCTGCCTGGTCTTCGAAGCTCCTGGGAGTTGGCGGACCTGGACGTCGATGTCAAAGAGGCGGTTCGATAGTTCTCGCACATCGTCGAAGCGCCGCTGCGCGAGTAGCCGTTCGCGGTTGGCCACGAACAATCCCGCGGAGAGGCTGGCCAGCGTCAGCGCCGTGGCGGCGATGGGCAGCCAATAGCGTTGCGCGAACTTGCGCGCTTGATAGGCCAGCTCGCCTTGCCGGGCGCGGATGGGGCGAGAGTCGAGAAACGCCTCCAGGTCGTCGGCGAGTTGCTCCACCGTGGCATAACGTTCCTGCGGTTCCGGCCGCATGGCTTTGGTGAGGATGACGCTGAGGTCGCCCTTCACGGCAGTGGCCATGATTCGCTTCAGCACGGCGGCTAGCGAATAGATGTCCGTGGTGGTCCCGACGCGGCCGCCCGTAAGCTGCTCCGGGCTCGCGTAATCCGGCGTCAACATGCGGACGTTGGTGATTTGAGGATCCGCTTTCGGTTCCAGAATCTTGGCGATGCCGAAGTCGAGGACCTTGGGTTCGCCATCGGCGGTAACCAGAATATTGCTAGGTTTCAGATCGCAATGCACCACTAGGTGACGATGCAGATAAGCGACCGCCGCGCAGACTTTCAAAAACAGCTGGATCTTCTGGCGATCATCCAGCGCGGCGGCGAAAGCGTCGAGCGGTTCGCCTTCGACATATTCCATGGCCAAGTAGGCTTGGCCGTCAGCGGTGTGCCCGGCGTCCAGCAGATGCGCGATGTTGGGATGGGTGAAGCCGGCGAGGATCTCCCTTTCCTGCAGGAATCGCTCTTGCTGGAGGCTGGCCAGCCCGGGACCCAGCAGCTTGACGGCGGCGCGCTGCCGCACCTCCCCGTCGGCGCGTTCGGCGAGATAGACGACCCCCATGCCGCCGCGGCCAATCACCTTTATCAGCCTGAATGGGCCACAGCGCTGATCGTTACGGTCGAGCCGGGTAAGAACCTGGTCGGCCACGAAGCGGATATGTTGATCGAGATCCGCCTCCTCATTGGCGTCGAAGGCGAGCAGCGCCTCGGCTTGCAGCCGGATCCCGGGATCCACGCGATGCTCGGTGCAGTAACGCTCGCGTTGTTCCACCGTGAGATCGGCCAGTTGGTGAAAGAGCTCTTTGAACAGCCGCGTTCATTCCGCCATCGCCTTACGGAGCCAAGCTTGAGCGAGCCGTAGGTCGCGCCTCACGACATGTACGGAGATTGAGAGCACGGAAGCCGATTCTTCGGCCGTCATGCCGCCAAAGTAGCGCATCTCGATAAGCTGGGCTTTGATCGTATCGACTTCAGCTAGGCGGGTGAGGGCTTGATCCACGATCAGCACCGATTCGTCGGGCTGGCGGCCGATATCCGGCATCTCCACGAGTTGCACTTCGGCGAGGTAATTGCGTTTTTCCGTCACCCGCGCACGGGCCATGTCGACCAGAATCTGCCGCATCAAGCGGGAGGCGATGCCGAAGAAGTGCGAGCGGTTTTCGTACGAAGGATGTTGCCCCTGCGCCAGCCGCAGAAAGGCCTCATGCACCAGGGCCGTTGTCTGCAGGGGGCCACCGGCCGATTCGCGCCGCAAGTGTCCGGCAGCCAGCTTCTTCAACTCGTCGTACACCAAGGGGATCA
>JAYVRS010000611.1:0-5270 GCA_043776185.1 Bryobacteraceae bacterium
AAGGGCTTCTGGGCGGTCCGCAGGTGCGCGATGGTGGCTTCGGGAATGGTCATTCCCAGAAAGGGAAACGCGCGGGGCCCCGCTTCCATCGGAGTGTACACCGGTGAAGGCGCCGCCGGACTAGTGGGGTCAACCAACCGCCGGATGGCGTTGATGGCCGCCTCAAGCTCGCCCTTGCGGCGTTCGAGATCGGCTAAGACTTCAACGTAATCGACGGGATTCATGGAGGGCGCTCAAGTCGAGTTTAGCGTGATGGACCAAGCTGATCAAGTGGAACTAAAGGCGAAAGCTCAAACGCTTGCTGAACTTTATCTGATCAAGCCGCTTCGCTCAGGAGGCCGACCTGTTCAAGCTCCGCTAAATGAAAAAGCCGCCGGACGAATCCGGCGGCTTTTTCGTTGCAAATTCGACCTTGACTTGCCAATGAGGAAAGCTGTTGGTCTTGGGTTATCTCGACTATAGCGGCATGTAGCGCCTGCTGTCAAATCAGGCGGGAACCGCTTTAGAGACGATTTAGCGCCTACGACGGGAAGAAAAATCAAGCTTGAGCGATTGATGTATAGACTTCAGCAAAAGACAAGATTGATAAAGAATTGCTCAAAGCAGCACTTCGTTTCGGGAATCAGTCGCGATCATCGCGATCCGGCAAGAATCCGGCCAAGGTGGCGCTCAGTGCGGCGAGTGAACCCATTGGCAAGAGACGCTGACCCCAGGAGCGTGACTCGACCGGTCGCGGTCGAACTGCCCAAATCGATTCTGGCGGATAGGCGCTGAAAGCGGCGAGGTAGGCGGCGCGGGTCCCCTCGGGCGAGGCCGGCTGACTGAGGCGCTGTTCGATTTCCACCGCTTCGGGCAATTCGCGCCAGGTGCGTAGTTCACGGTGAAGGTCCCAGGCTGCCCGGATGGGGGGTGGTGGCGCAATCGGGACAGGAGAGGTGAGGGCGAGGTAGAGGAACTTACGATATTCCTCGAAGACGTTTTCCGCGAAGGCCAGCGTCCAGCCTTGACGCTGCGCCAGGGTTTTCCAAAAAGCATACTGCTCAGCAGGGCCGCCGACTCGGAGTTTTGACCAGATGGCCCAATCGTGTTGCTTCGTCATGATTCCCTTTGCGGGTCTGGACTCTTGACGAATCGACGCAAACGAGGGGAACTTTAGCTCCCCGCAAATTAGTTTTGCCCGGCGCGCTGTTGCCAGCGAGCCGGGCAAATAGTTTTCCCCCACTGCTCGAAACTAGAGGCTACCACGCTTGGCGATACAGGTGCAGCAGATCGGCCTCCGAACACGGCCGCGGATTCAGCTGATGGCAGCCGTCCTCAAACGCTTTGGCGGCCAGCATCTCTAGGGCCCCTTCCGGAACGCCGTAGTCGCGCAGACGGGGTGCGATGCCGAGCATGGCATTCAGACGCCGCACCGCGGTGGCCGAATCGGGGCCACCCAGCACCTCGCTCAACTCGGCCAGCCGATCGGCGACCACGGCGGAGTTGAACTCGATCACCGCCGACAGCAGCACGGCATTGGCGGTGCCGTGGTGCATGGCGAACTCGGAGGAGAGCGGATGGGCCAGCGAGTGCGTGGCACCCAGCCCCTTTTGGAAGGCGATGGCCCCCATCATCGACGCCATCATCATCCCCGTGCGCGCTTCCAGATCCTTGGGATCGCGCGCCAGGCGGGGCAGGTGTTCGGCGCAGAGCTTCACGCCGGCCAGCCCGATGCCGTCGCAAATCGGATGGTATCCGCGCGCGACGTAGGCTTCGAAGTTATGGGTCAGGGCGTCCATGCCGGTGCCGGCGGTGACGGCGGCGGGCAGGCCGAGGGTCAATTCGGGGTCGTTTAGCACGAGGTCGGCGATCAAGAACGGGCTAAAGATGACCGTCTTGCGATTGGTGGCCTTCAGGGTAATGACGGCCGAGCGGCCCACTTCGCTGCCGGTGCCCGACGTGGTGGCGAGCGCGATGAAGGGAGGCAGGTCGCGCGTGATGTTGGCGTCGCCGCCGATCAAATCGTCGTAGTCGGCCAAGGGCAGCGGATGGGTCACTTTGAGGCGAATGGCTTTGCCGGCGTCCAGCGGCGATCCGCCGCCCACGGCGATGACCGAGTCGCAGTGAGCGGCATGGTAGGCGGCGACCCCATCGGAGACGTTCTGCTCGGTGGGGTTGGGGTCCACGGCGTCGAAGATGATGGCGTGGGGCAGCAGCTTTTGGACGAGATCGAAGACGGGGGTGCGGCGCAGGCCACGGTCAGTGACCAGCAGCGGACGGCGCAATCCGCGACGCTCGCACTCGGCGGGCAACTCCTGGACGGCGCCGGCACCGAAGACGATGGCGGTGGGGAAAGAAAAACGGTGCAGGGGCATGATCCATTTGAGGATAGCGAAACTTACAATAGGAGAAACGTGCAAGAAGAAGTTGTCGGAAAAATCTATGACGGGCGTCTGGCCAAACGCCTGGTGCGATACCTGGTGCCCTACTGGAGGACCGCCGCCTGGGCGCTGCTACTGCTGGTAATTAACGCGTTTTTGCAGCTTACCGGCCCCCTGCTGACCAAGGTGGTGGTGGATTGTTACCTCACCAAAGGTGGCTGCGCGGCCGGAACCGCCGATTGGCTGCCCGTCGACCCCAGCCGCGGTGTCTACCTCATCGTCGCGGTCTATCTTGCCGCCATCATCCTGACTATGTTGGCGGAGTTCGGCCAAACCATGTTGATGCAGCGCACCGGCCAATGGGCCATGTTCGACTTGCGCCGCGAAGTGATGGCGCACCTACAAACGCTGGACATTGCGTTCTTCGACCGCAACCCCGTGGGGCGCTTGGTGACCCGGGTGACCTCCGATGTGGACACCTTGAACGAGATGTTCGCCTCCGGCGTGGTCACCATCATCGCCGACCTGCTGCTGCTGACGCTCATCGTGATCACGATGCTCAAAATGAGTGTCAGCTTAACGCTGATTCTGATGGCCGTGATGCCCTTCGTCATCATCACCGGACTCGTCTTCCGGCGGGCCGTCACGTACTCCTATCAAAAGACGCGGGTGGCCGTGGCGAAGATTAATGCTTACATTCAGGAACACATCAACGGGGTGGCGGTGCTGCAGCTCTATAACCGGGAGCAGCGCGCGGCGGACGACTTCGAGCGCATCAACCAGGAGCATATGGACGCTTTTAAAGAGGGCATCCACGCCTACGGCTGGTTCTATCCCGTTACCGAACTGCTGACGATGGTCTCGTTCGCGGCTTTACTGAGCTATGGCGCCATTCACGTACACGACAAAACGCTGTCACTGGGCGTCCTGCTGGCGTTTATCCAATATGGCTTTCGTTTCTTTCGGCCCATTGCCGACATGAGCGAGAAATACAATATCCTGCAGGCCGCGATGTCCGCTTCCGACCGCGTCTTCAAGTTGCTGGACACTCAGCCGCTGCTGGTCGCACCGGCCACGCCGCGTGCCTTTCCGGCGGAGGCGGCGGCCATCGAATTCGATCACGTCTGGTTTGCCTATCAGGATGAAAACTGGGTATTGCGCGACGTCAGCTTTCGCATCGAGCCCGGCCAGACTTTTGCGGTGATCGGGCACACCGGAGCCGGCAAGACGACCCTCATCAGTCTGCTGCTGCGTTACTACGACGTCCAGCGAGGCAGCATTCGTATTGGCGGCGTGGACCTGCGGGAATTCGATCCGCTCGACCTGCGGCGGCAATTCGGCGTTGTCCTGCAGGATCCGTTTCTTTTCACGGGCAGCATTGGCGACAATATCCGACTGGGCGACACGGGGATGACCGCGCAGGATCTGGAGAATGCGGCTCGGGAAGTGAACCTGCTCGACTTTGTTCAGACGCTGCCTACCGGCTTCGACTATGAGGTGCGCGAGCGTGGCTTGGGCCTTTCCACCGGCCAGAAGCAGTTAGTGGGCTTCGCGCGGGCACTCGCCCGGCAGCCCCGCTATCTGATCCTGGATGAAGCCACGTCGAGCGTCGATACCGATACGGAAGTGCGCATCCGGCAAGCGCTAGACCGTTTGGTGACGGGCCGAACGTCGATCGTCATCGCTCACCGGCTTTCCACCATCCAGCGCGCCGATCGCATCCTGGTGATGCACAAAGGTCAATTGCGGGAGAGCGGCACGCATCAGCAGTTGCTGGCTTTGGACGGGCTCTACACGCGGCTGTATCAACTGCAGTATCAGGAGCAGGAAGTGGGTCCGGAGGCGGCTGTTTGACATCACTTTACTTTTCGTTATAATGTAAAGCGATGACCGAAGCAACTCTCTCCTCGAAAAACCAAATCGTTGTGCCGCGCGAAGCGCGGGAGGCTCTTGGAGTGTCGCCGGGCGATAAGCTGCTGGTGGTGGTGCGCGGCCAAACCGTCATCATTCTACCCCGGCCTCGCTCCTTTGCAAAGGCTCTGCGAGGTTTAGCCAAGCAAGCCTATCCGGAAGGCTATCTGCCTCAGGAGCGCGCCAGTTGGGACTAGTTCCCTTACGAGCGTTTCTCAGAAGGCACCGCCGGATTGCTCTCGACACCAGTATCTTTATCTACTACCTTGAGGCGAATCCGACTTACGAAGAGATGGCCGGTGAAGTATTTACTTGGCTTGAACGATCGACTCACACGGCGGTTACCTCGACGATCACGATGACTGAGTTACTGGTGCATCCTTATCGCGCCGCTAACGAGGAGTTAGTGAACCGATACTATTCCTTGCTGTCTTCGTTTCCCAATCTGGATTGGGTGGCGCCGGATCTGGCGATAGCCGATACGGCAGCGCAGCTCCGCGCGCAGCACCGGCTGCGAACTCCGGACGCCCTCCAGGCCGCCACCGCCATTCGACGTGGAGCGACCGCGTTTCTGACGAACGAGGTTGGTCTAGAACGCATTTCCGAAGTTGAGGTTGCGGTCCTTGAGCGTCTGCGCGCGGCCGTTGCATAAAGGAGAGGATCCAATGACAACGCCTCCGCGTTCGCAAGCGCGGTGCGTTCGGCGCGTAAATTATTTTGGTAGGCCCGGCAGGACTCGAACCTGCTACCACCGGCTTAGAAGGCCGGTGCTCTATCCAGATGAGCTACGGGCCCACAGATTTCATTCTATCGCGGCCGGAATGGCTTCGCCAACTTACGGAAGCCCCAGGATGACCGAATTGCTCAAGTGTCCGGCGGCTTCGAGTCGCAGCGGTTGCGCGCCCGTGGTGCCCGAGGGCAGGCGGGCCATCACGCGCCGGATATCGCCGGTACCAATGGATAACAGAGTCAGCTGTAGGTCGCCCAGTAGAACGCGCA
>JAYVRS010000612.1:0-19865 GCA_043776185.1 Bryobacteraceae bacterium
CGCATACCGAGGTTGATGGTGAGGGTACGGAAGACCTTCCAATCGTCCTGCAGATACCAGTTGTAGCTGGTTTGCAGTAGCGCTAGCGAGGGGCCAATGGTGAAACTGCCGCCGTCGGGGGCGCCCAGCAAGGCGCTGGCCAAGCCGTAGCCGCCATTGGCTGACGCCGTCGCCGGGTCCGGCCCTTGCGTGTAGGCCCGGCCGAAGTTGAATGTACCGGATGGGTAGTCGGGGCGAAAGGTATTGAACTGGCAGAAAAGTAAGTCGAAACCGGTCTTGATCGCATGCGATTTTTTTAGCCAGGTGAAGTGCGCCTGAAGCTCGGGTGTCGACTCGGCGTCCACGTTGTGCGAGGCGCGATCGGGCCCAATCGCCGTGAAATCGGCAATGTTGATGCGGGGGAAAATGGCGTCCGCCGAGGCCGTCTTTAGATATTGAGGGAGGCCAATGCTGGTGATGTCGAACCCCACGCTCAGGGGCGTCAGCTTCGTTAACGAGCGGGTGTACCCAGCCCGGAATTCACCGATCAGATTCGGGGAGAACGTGTGCGTGTCACTTAGCCCATAAGTCTGCCCGATCGTTAATTGGTTGCCACCTCCGTTGGTTCCCTCCCCCGGAAACGCAATGTTACTGAAGGGACTGGTGCGCGGCGCTTTCTGATAACCAAAGCGAAAGAACAGCCGGTTCTTATGGCCAAAGTTCTGATCGACGCGGGAAAAGTATTTGTCAACGTGGGTGATCAATGGGAAACTCTGCGACCAATTGGTTTGCAAAACCGGTGAGATGGAAAGCGTCGGCTCCGGGTAGTTGTTGATAAGCTTCTTCATGATCGGATCGATGCGGCTGGCCGGAATCACGTTGCCGGGGAAGAACCCCCGGCCGAAACCGCTCCTCTGCGTCGAATCGGCAAAGGTGGCGGCCGGGTCATACACTCGAATCAGGGCATTGGTGCTGGTCAACGTCTGCGAGAAGTCGCCGGTCTTTTGCAGCGCCGTCGGCACATTGGCCGTGGGCGTGCTCACTCCATGGTCATTGACTTGCTCGTAGTTAAAGAAGAAGAACGTCTTGTTCTGCCCCTTGTATAGGTGGGGCAGCACCACCGGGCCGGAGATGGCAAATCCGTATTCATTGTGCCGCTGCCTGCCGCGCAAGACTTTGTTGGTGTTGTTGGCCCAACTATTCGCGTTCAGCTTGTCGTTCCGCAGATAGTCATAGGCGCTGCCGTGAATCTGATTGGAACCCGATCTTCCCGCCGCGACAATCACCCCGCCCGCGGAACGGCCGTACTCCGCCGAAAAATTATTGGTGATGAACCGGATCTCCTGAATGGCTTCCTGGGGTGGCGTGTAGGCATTGTCGAGCGTCGAATTGTTGCGGGTGTCCTGGCCGTCCAGCAAGATGGCGGTAGTGTTGGACCTTCCCCCACTGACAATCGGTCCCGTTCCGGTGTTGCCCGTGGCGATCACGCCGGGAGAAAGCGTCAACAGGGAGTAGGGGCTGCGTCCGGTGGGGAGCTCGATGATTTGCACGGCACCCGTGACGTAGCCCATCGACGAACTCGCCTGTTCGATCAACACCGCGTTCGACGTCACCGTCACTTCCTCGTGGACACTGCCGGCTTTGAGGGCGATGTTAATCGTGGCGATCTGCCCTACCAGGACCGGGACATCCGTCACCCGGCTGGTGGCAAAGCCGACAATTTCGACAGCCACGCGGTACTTTCCAGCTATCAGATAAGAAATCTTGTAATACCCGTCAGAGGTTGTTTCGCTGGTAGCGACCACTCCGGTGGCCTGATTCGTGGCACTTACCTTGGCCTTGGGAACGGAGGCCCCGGATGGGTCAACCACGGTGCCCGTGATAGCTCCTTGCTCCGTCTGGGCCCAGCAAGCTGGCGCGGGCACGAGGATGGTTCCAAACAGGGTGATCAACATTCTCAATTTGCATAACATGGCAATAGGCTCCTTCTCATCTCGACAACCGCTAACTCGAGGTCTAGCTCAGTATGCGCCAAGTTTAGCTGGACGGACAACGTTAGGAGCCAGCCACAAGCGGTTCGATCCTAGCGCTGGCAGGGACGGAAGCCGAAGGTACTGAGGCGGCGGGGAAGCTGGCCACTAACCTGGAAGCGCTGACGAGCACCCTGAAGAAGTGCGGCCTTGACCCCGCTGGCATGTCACGGAGTTTCCAGGCCTTGTTGGAAGACCGCACCATGGCCGGTTCGCCGAATACTTTCGACGTCATGGCTTGCCACGTGCTGGCCAATCCAACGGGACCGTTAATCTCTGGAAAATCTCCGGAAATCTCTGGAAAGCGGGAAATCCACGATCAACTAGACCCACTGCTTAACCCAATGGCCAAAGCTGTGCTTGCAGCTGGCCCGCGCGCTAAACCAGATCGCCCAGGCGGTGCATCTTCATCATGTTGGTCGACCCTGGCCGCCCAATCGGTTGACCGGAGATGAACACAATGTGATCGCGCTTCTTCGCGTAGCCCTTCTCGAAGAGCATGCGGTCCATCAGGGCGAGCATCTTGTCGGTGGACGCCACCATGTCGGCGATGATCGCCGTCACGCCGTAGACCACGCTCAACTGCCGCGCGACCTTGTCGCTCGTGGTGAAGGCGTAGATGGGCACCGGTGGCCGGTACTTGGCCACCATGCGCGCACTGGTGCCACCCGCTGTAAAGACGACAATGGCCGCCGCGCCAATCTTACGCGCCGCATGGTAGGCCGAATCGGCCATGATCTCGGGCACCGTCAAGGCGTGGCCATCGGAGAGCTCTTTAAAGCCCTGCTCCCGCAAGCTCTCCTCGGCCTGCGCGGCGATCCTGCTCATCATCCGCGCCGCTTCCACCGGATAGCGCCCGGTGGAAGTCTCCGCCGACAACATGATGGCGTCCGTGCCATCGTAGATCGCATTGGCCACGTCGCTGACTTCGGCGCGCGTCGGCACGGCGTTCTCGATCATCGATTCGAGCATCTGTGTCGCCGTAATCACAAACTTGCCTTGCCGACGAGCCCGCTCAATGATCGACTTCTGAATGTAGGGCACCTTCTCAAGCGCCGTCTCGACGCCCAGGTCGCCGCGGGCCACCATCACGCCGTCACTCTCGGCCAGAATCGCATCCAGATTTTCAAAGGCTTCGGGCTTTTCGATCTTCGAGATGACCAGCGGCGTCGCTTCGCGCTCTTCGAGGAAATGGCGGAGCCGCACGACGTCGTTCGGTTTACGCACAAACGACAACGCCACAAAATCAATGCCGATGTCGATACCGAACTGCAGGTCGGCCATGTCCTTCTTGGTGAGCGAGGGTGTCGACACTTGCACGCCCGGCAGGTTGATGCCCTTGCGGTCGCCCGCTGGACCGCCGGCGATCACTTCGCACTCAGCCGCAATGCCGTCGGTGGAAAGCACGCGCATCTCTACTGCGCCGTCGTTTAGCAGGACGCGGTCACCTTCTTTTACGTCTTTGGCGAAGTCCACGTAACTGGTGCTGGCGCCTTCCTTATTGCCGATACGCGTTTCGGTGGTGAGCGTAAAGCGCTGGCCGGTCTCCAACTCCACGCGACCGCCCTCGAATGTTCCCAAGCGAATTTTCGGGCCTTGTAAGTCGAGCAGAATTCCCGCATCGATGCCCATTTCCGCCGCTACCGCCCGCACTGTGCGTATGCGGCGCGCGTGGTCTTCCTGGGTGCCGTGCGACATGTTCATGCGGAACACGTCGACGCCGACGCGCAACAAGTTTCGCACTGTCTCCGGGGAGTCCGAGGCCGGACCCAACGTCACCACCGTCTTCGTATTCGGCATGATTCTCGCTTCCAGTTTTCGCTCGCCCAAGCTCACCGGTAACGGGCTCGCCGTGGTCCCAGCCGGCTTTGAGCCGCGACCATTCTGGCCAGCGGGTAAGTTCGCCAGCTCAGCCATGTTCAGTTCTTCGGTAGTGTTCGTAAGCAACATGATTCCCTCTTGCGGCGATTTGGCGGCGGCCGCCGGATCTTCTCGTCATTGCCTACGTGGGCGCCAGATTCTAAGGACCGGTGTCGGGCAGGAATTTTGCTCCCGCCATCCGGAATTCCTTTAGGTTCTCACATTTGAGGCGCCATTGGTCATTGGCCTGTTACGGGCCGGTTACAGGCGGTTTACGTCAGCGTCTTCCGCCCGCCAGCTCACAGCCTCTTTCGATTGACCGTCGCGCCTAATCGTGTTACTCTTCTATTAGTTTGTCACTTACTGAGAGGAGCTTGTTTGATTTTTCTTTTACCAGCTTCCACTCCTAGTTGTGTGCATGGCGACGTCGCCGTCGAGTTTCCTCTTTCCGCTTCCCGATAGCCACTTTTTCCCCTGCTGTTTATTGCCTCACAAAACTATTTGATTAGGTCGCATTTTTCGATTTTCTCCATCTTGGCGTGCGGTGAAAACCGTGGTCTCTTGCGCGCTCCGGTTACCCCAGAGTGCCTGACCTCCAGCCGCACGTCATACCCTTTTCTCTCTAAGGCCTTTACTCTAAGGCCTTACTCAGTTGACGCACCAACCAGCCTACGCCGCCTAGGCCCAGCAGCATCGTGAGTAACAGGGCGCCCATCATCATTGTGGCGCGTTTGGCGTTTTTTCCTAAGTCGGCTTGCAGGTCTCCCAACAGCGCCTTGCGTAACTCATCCAGCGAACCTACCGGAGCCGCCGCCGCGCTCGTGCTTCCCGCCGCCGAGCCGGGTAACTCTTCGATCTGCACGCCGACGTTACGGATGGCGACTTCGATGCCGTCCAGCCGCTGGCGGATCGCCCGTACATCCTGAATCAGGGTTAGTGCCGATACCTCTCCGCCGGTGGGATATGCTCCACCAGCCGATTCGGAATCCCGCTCGGTGTTGGTTACTTCGGTTTCTAACTCTGGGGCTTCAACAGTCATGCCGGGCTTATCGGCCTCTCGCGCCAAATCTTGAAGGCCGCTACCGCCCGGCGGGTTCCAGGTACACGATCTCCGCTGACCGTTGGCCCGGTAAACTCACCGGCATCCCCGCCCGCATCAATTGCTCGCCGCTCATCACGAAGCGAGTGCGCGCTGTCTCAAACCGAACCTGATAGAGCTGGGAGGGTACCAATCCCCGCCAGACCAATGTGAATTGGTTTTCCGAGGCGGCTTCCCTGGTCACAATCGCTACCGCGGTGTCCCGGCCGGCGTCATAGCTCTGGATGGCGTCCACCCGCCCCACGGCCGGGCGCGCGGTAAGGTGGCTCACGCGTCCGTCCCGAATCGCGGCGCGCATCGCCTTGTAAACCGCAATCTCGCGCTTCGCCACAGCTAAGTCGAGCGGGGCGATGTCGGGCAGCCGGTTCATAAAGATCCACGGCCCCCCGAACATAAAGCTGCGAGTGGTGTATTCGTCGATCTGTTGGTCCGGCATGTAGCGATCGGCAAAGCGCGGCGGAAAGGGAAATGTCGCGCCGTAGGCGCCCTGCCGCGACCCCAGCGACCCGGACGCATCATTGGTGATCGACGTCACGTAGTTACGAGCCATTTTAAACGTCATCATGCTGCCACCATTAGCACAGTTCTCCCACATCACACCGGTGCGCCGGCGCACCTCGCTCACGATGATGTCCAGGCCCTCCTCAGAGTTGGCCCAGTTACTATCTCCGGGATGATGGGTATGGGTGGACTTACTACATTCCTTCACTAAGGTTTGCCCGTCTTGTAACAGCCAATCCACGCGGTAAGTCCGCACTAAGTTCACCGCCTGCTCAATGATCCAGTCGCGAGCCGGCTGATGTCCCAGGCAAATACTCTCGCCGCCGTGAAAATTGTAAGTTTCCGACGAAGTCCAGTCGGCATTCTTTTGCAGGACGGGCGACGCTGGGTCGGCTTCGCTAAACGCGAAGTGCAACCCGAATTTCATCCCGAGCTCATGCACATAATCGGAAAGCGCGCGCAGGCCGGAGGGAAACTTCTCCGGGTCCGGAGTCCAGTCGCCCAGGCTACGCGCCCAGCCTAAGTCGACGATGAATAACTCCATGCCTAACTCAGCGGCGATCTTGGCATTGCGGCGCAAGATCGCTTCGTCGATGGCCTCGAGGTACCCCCACGAATCCCAGGCCACATAGGGGAAATTGTTGTCCGGCAGGGCAGGTGCGATCGCCGCTTCCACGTAACGCTGCGTCCGGTATCCGGCCTCATCCCAATCTCCATGAAACACGCCCAACAGGGCCGCCGGCAAGAGCATGCTCGCCCCCGCTTTCAAGGGATGATCCAGCGTCCGCACTTGGGCGGCTAGGGTCAATCGATCGATCCCCTGGCGCACGGAAAGGTCCGCCCGGCCATTAAATTCGAGGCCCACGAAGAGCCCCCGCTGCTGAGCGTCGCGCCACGCCAGCCAAGCGCAATAGGCTCCCCCTGACCCCGTCGAGATTACCATTCCCGGCCCACCCGGCACCAGCCTTACCTCCTCCGGGTCAAAATTGGCCTCGCGCGGCACTAGCACCCATTGGTGCACCGCAAAGGCGTCATAGCGCGCCCCCTCATCGGAGAACTCCCAGGCCAGAAAGTTTACCTTTTTCACCTGCACCGTGCGCCCCAACTGGTTCACAATCGTGACCTGGTGACGCAAAACCGGTTGCCCTGGGTAAACGTCAAACTGCACCGAGAGCCCAAGTCCGGCCTCCTCCGGGGAGAACTCGAGGGTGAGAGCGCGCCCGCCGCGCTCCAACTCCGTTATCGACTGGCCGGTCAGCACCAGCCCGGTCCCTGCCGAAAGACGCTGTCCGCCCTCTAGTTCTACTGCCACCGGAAACGATCCTACGCCAGTTGGCAATCGCCAAACCTCGTTGGTTACCAAGTTCCGGACTTCATCGAGTTGTAGCGCCCCATTGCCGCGATTCAGGCGCAGCACGGCTTGAAAGACCTCGTTGCGAAGTGTCCAGGATTGGAACGCCGGCTCAAAGGAAAGGCTCACGGCTTCCAAGTCCCCGGCCCTGACCCGCGTCCCTCCTAAACCGACAATCCCCCCTATGCCAATCATCTTAGTTGCAAAATGCCACAACGCGGCTCGGGATCCCATGCTCAATACCTGACGACGCTCCAGACCGTCGTTTTGCAACTCTCTTGTTTTGTTATTCATGCGTCAGGTTGCCGAGGGGGGGGAACGACAAAATGCGCCGTCAAGACTATTGGAGCACTATCTGGATAGCGAAGTTTCGGCTTGATTTGGGTCATTAGTTTAATAAATGCATCGATTCACCCGCCTCGTCGAGCCTGGCACCCAAACGGGCGACGTCCGACTGACCTCAAATGGGGGTCGGATTGAGCAGGCCCACGGCCAGAGCTAAAGGCCCTTGATAGATCCCCAAGCGCCCCTTTCCCCCCTATTCTGGCTGGCTTGGGCGGCCGATAGCCTTAGTGGAAAGCAAACTACGCTCGCGTGCCCCATCTCCAATCCATTTCGTCGTCTCACTCTCTCGCCCAACCACCCAACGCCAGTGGAGTTTTTGCTTGCGAGTCTCAACCGGTAGTGATCGAGGGCTTGGCGCGCATCTTCGCGGCGACCAGCGATTTGAGACTGGTGGGAGCCTCCGCAGATCCTTTGCAAGCCATTGAGGCCATTGCCGCCAGCGCGCCCCACGTGGTGCTCGTCGATCAGACTGGTGGTTTGCGCGGCGCCTTTCGCCTGTTGGGTGAATTGAAGACCCGCGTACCCCAAACCGCGCCCGTGCTGTGGGTTCACGAAGTTACGGAGATTGAGTCTTTCCGGGCCTTGCAACTCGGTGCGCGAGGCATTCTACGGCGAACACTGCCGGTCGAGAATTTGCTGGACTGCGTCCGCGCGGTCGCGCAAGGCTCGGTTTGGATGGAAAACTCCATCTCCAATCAGGTCGCCGGCTTCTTGCATCGCCGCTCAGCCGCGCGCTTGACGCCCCGGGAGCGCGAAATCATCGGGCAGATCATGTGCGGCGCTAAAAATAAGGACGTGGCAGCAACGCTGGGCATCACCGCCGGTACCGTTAAAGTGCACTTGATGCACATCTTTGAGAAGACCGGCGTCAAAGACCGTTTGGAGTTGGCCATGCACGGTCCCCGGCTTTTAGGCCTCAGTTCCGCCGAATTAGTGACGGGTGAACGGCTCGCCGACAGCCTGGAATGCCTGCTGGTAAGCGCGTGACACAACCCTTCCCAGCCCCAGCGGCGGTGTCGGTGAGCCCACCTTCCTGGGCCACGCGCTGGCTGATGCCTACGCTTACCGACGTTTTCTTCGTGGCCCTGGTGCTCTGGATCTTCGCCAGCGGTCCCATGGGCTGGACGGCTTTGCTCGCCGACGGCGACACGGGTTGGCACATTCGTACGGGCGAATTTGTCCTGGACCATGGCTATGTCCCCGACCACGACCTATTCTCGTTTTCCAAGCCCGGTGAAACCTGGTACGCCTGGGAATGGCTATCGGACGTGATCTTCGCCTTGCTGCATCGGCAATGGGGTTTGAAGGCGATCACCTTGCTGGCCGGCGTCTTGATCATCGCTTCGGTGGCCATCCTGTTGGCGCACATGACTTGGCGGGGAGCCAACTTTTTTATCGCGCTGCCGCTGGCGCTGATGGCGGTGGGCGTGTCCTCCATTCATTACCTGGCCCGGCCCCACGTCTTTACGCTCTTCTTGCTGCCCATCTGTCTGTGGATGCTCGATCGCGATCGTCGCGTGCCCAGCGGGGCCGTCTGGTGGCTAATTCCGATTGCCGTGGTGTGGACGAATCTCCACGGCGGCTACATGGCGCTAATCGCGTGCCTGGGACTGTTGGCGTTGGCCAGCGCCTTGGAATGCGTTCCGGACTGGCTCGCCCGCCGCACTCCCACCGCGCTCCCCACGCTCAAACGCTATGCCCTATTGGCGGCCGGTTGCGCCGCCGCGACGTTCGTCAATCCCTTTGGCTATCGCCTGCATCTCCACATCGCCAACTACCTTCAGTCGGAGTTCATCCATGCCGTCGTGCAGGAGTTCCAATCGCCCAGTTTCCGGGGCGAGAGCATGCGCCAGTTTGAATTGTTGCTTTTTGCCGGCCTGCTGTTGGTGGGTGTGGCCCTTTTGCGCCCTATCGGGCCACGAGCGCGCGACTATGCGGCCATGCTGTGGGTGGTTTACTGGGCCCATCAGGCGCTCAGCTCGGTAAGGCACGCCACAATTTACGTGCTGGTGGCCGCGCCCTTCATCGCCAGCGTCCTCAGCGATTGGATTGCCGCCTGGGTGGCCCGTCAACCGAGAAAGTCGGTGCCAGCGATTTTGACGGCGATCGGCAATGATTTGGCACCTAAGTTTCGCACGGTCAGCGTCTGGACCGTCGTCTTTCTAGCCGTCCTGCCCTTCATCGATTCTGACCGGATGAAATGGCCCACCGACTTTCCCAAAGAAAAATTTCCGTTGGCTTTGCTGCATCGGCACAAACAGCTTTTCCAAACCCGGCGCGTGTTTACCACCGATCAATGGGGCGATTATCTGATCTATCAGTCTTATCCCCAGCAGCGGGTATTTATCGATGGCCGCAGCGACTTTTACGGGGACAAGCTGGGGCGCCAGTATATGCGGCTGTTGGGAGCGGACCTCGATTGGGAGAAAGTTCTCAACCAGCATCGGTTCGATGTGGTGCTCGCCCCCCGGGATTGGCCGTTGGTGGCCCTGCTGAAGCTGCACCCGGACTGGCAGTTGATTGGGGAGGACCGCAAATTGAAGGAGAACGAGGCCTTTCTTTTCGCGCGGCGAGTCCCTCTTACCCCCCGCATTGAGGCCAGGACTTTAGATATCCCCCATCGACGGCGGGAGGACTGATTTTGAACCTGCGCCTAATGAAAGATTTCCGTACCGCCGAAGGAATAAGGGAACGCGCAGCGATTGGTTTTCTTGTTCCCCATGTTGATGACTCTCAGCCCTCACGTCTCTCTCAGCCTCGCACTCGGCGTGGCCGCCATGGTCGAGGACCTCTGGCGCCGCCAGGTCTCCAACTGGATTCCGGTGGCGGCGTTGGCGGGCGGCGTGGCCGTCAATTGGGCGGAACAAGGTTGGTGGGGCGGCCTGATGGCCGTCGCGGGGGCCATGGGCGGCTTCTTGATTTTCCTGGTGTTTTACGTTTTGGGCGGCATGGGCGGCGGCGACGTCAAGCTGATGGCGGGCTTCGGCGCCATTCTGGGGCCCTCGCTGCTGCTCTGGGCGGCGTTATGGACGGCTGCGGCGGGAGGTCTTTTTGCCCTGGCCGGGCTGGCGTTTTACCGTTTGCGCCGCTGGTGGCTCAATCGGCCACCCGATCCCAAAGAAGAGTCGATTCCGTACGCCCCCGCCATCGCGGTTGGGGCATGGATGGCTTTGTTGTCGCGTTAGTCTGCCGGTTAGGTCTCGTAGTGCTGTGGAGGGAGTTTAGTTATGGATCGTAGATTTATGACCGTCCTGGGGGTCAGCTTGCTGTTCGCCCTGGTGGTTTCCACCGTGTTTTACACGATGACCAATCGGAGCTCCGGTCCGGTGAAGCAGGCGCAGGCTAGCGACACCAAGGATCTGGTAGTGACCACGAAGCCCCTCTCGGTGGGGACGACGGTCAAGCCGGGCGACGTCAAGACGATCCGTGTTCCGGTGGATCAGTTCCCGAAGGGCGCCTACGCCAAGGTAGAGGAAGTGCTGGACCGTCCGATTATCAGTAACATCCTCCAGGATGAGCCGGTAATGGAAGGGCGGCTGGCGGCGCGCAACAGCGGCGCGGGTCTGGCGCCGATCATCCCGGTCGGCATGCGGGCGGTTACCGTGCGGGTCACCGACGTGAGCGCCGTGGCCGGCTTCGTTATGCCCGGCATGCGGGTCGACGTATTGGTAACTGGCCGGCCGCCGTCGGCCACCGATACCATCACCACCACGGTCCTCCAGAACGTGATGGTGCTCTCTTCGGGCACCACGATTCAGCCCGATGCCCGCGGACAAGCCATGCAGGCTCCGAACGTGACCCTGTTAGCCACGCCTGAGCAAGCCGAAATTCTTACGCTGGCCGGAAACGAGGGCCGCATTCAACTGGTGTTGCGTAACGGTAACGATCAGGATCAGAAAGCCACCACGGGAAAGACCATCAGTCAGCTTTATGGCTTCGGACGGCTACCGAACTCGGCGAGCACGGCTCGCCCGGGCGGCGACATGCCGGCTCCGGCACTACGCGCATGGCGGCCGGCGCCCATGGTGGCCACCCCCACGGTGCGGACGCCCCCGCCGCCCCTGCCGCCCGAACAAATTATCGTCATTCGCGGCAATACCCGAACGCTCGAGACGATCAAGTCCGGTGGCGCTTCGGCTGATAACAGCGCCGCTCCGCCGGTGCCGAACCCCTAGGAAGTTCAGCTTCCGATTTTCCCCAACAACACAGACGAGCAAGAAACGATTTTTAGAGAGGTTGATGTCATGAGGGTGCGAGAACTGTTGGCGTTATTGATGTCGCTGGTGATGGTCGCGACGACGGCGGGCGCGCAGGACCCGGTTGCGGCTGCCAGTGCGGGAACGATGCTGATTGAGGATCTACGGGTGACGGTGAATAAGAGTCTCGTCATCGACTACCCAGCCGATATCAGCCGGATCTCGACTTCGAATCCCGAAGTGGTTGACGCGGTTCCGGCTACCTCACGTGAGTTTTTGCTTCACGGTAAAGGTCATGGTTCGGCCACGGTCGTGGTCTGGGCCAAGACCGGCTTGCGCACGATGTACAACGTCACGGTGGAGCACAATCTCGACCCCATCAGGCGGCTGCTGAAAGACACGTTCCCGAACGAGAACATTGGTTTGGTGGCGGGCCGCGATTCGATCACCCTGATTGGCACCGTCAGCAGTAAGGAAGTCGCCGACCGGGCGCTGGCCATCGCGACGCCGCTGGCGAAGACCGTCGTCAGCAATCTGGCCCTGACCACCGCGCCGGTCGCCAAACAGATCATCCTCAAGGTCCGCTTTGCGGAGCTCGACCGGACGGTAGCCCAACAATTTGGGGTCAATTTTCTTTCCACTGGCGCCGGGGGCAACCTGGGCACCGTGGGTACCCAGCAGTTCGGCGGGGCCCGGCTGGACAACGACGGTAAGTTTACGATCGGCGACGCACTCAACATCTTCGCTTTCCGCCGCGACCTCAACCTGGGCGCATTGGTAAAAGCGCTGCAGGCCCAGGGCGTCCTTCAAATCTTGGCCGAACCCAACCTAGTGACCACCAACGGTAAAGAAGCCAGCTTCCTAGTGGGCGGTGAATTCCCGGTTCCCGTGTTGCAAGGCGGCGGCAACGCCGGCGCGGTGACGATTCAATTCCGGGAGTTCGGCATTCGCCTGCTGTTTAAGCCGGAGCTCACGGAAAACAACACGATCAAGCTTTACGTTAAGCCCGAGGTTTCTACCATCGATCTGGCCAATGCGGTCACCTTCAGTGGCTTTACCATTCCCGCCTTGGCCACCCGCCGCATGGAGACCAATATTGAATTGGGTGCGGGCCAAAGCTTTGTGATTGCCGGTTTGATCGACGATCGGGTTACGGAGAACTTCAACAAGATTCCGGGCTTAGCCAATATTCCGATTCTCGGCACCTTGTTTCGCTCGCGCAGCCAAAATCGTTCGAAATCGGAACTGGTGATCATTGTGACCCCCGAAGTGGTGACTCCGATGAACGCCAGTGATGCCAAGCCCGAACCGGCCTGGCTCAAAGAGTTCCTGCCCCAAAAGACGCCGGGCGACAAGGTGGGCTCCGATCTGGTTCCTGGCACCGGCGGGGGTGTCGTTCCGCCCATCGCTCCGGGCCGGGTCCAAGTGACCCGTGACTCGTTCGGCAACCCAGACCTCTCCCGGCCGAGCGCGCCTGCTACTCCGGCGAAACCGAAGTCGACTACCAAGAGCGAGGCCGATTCGGTCAAGCGGGGCAAGCTCAAGTTTTGGGGCCACAAACCTGGTTCCGATAGTGGAGTTGCCGCGAGCGGCGCTTCCAACTCGGCCGTTCCCGGTACGTTCAACGTAAGACCCATAGGGGAGCGCCCCGTCGTCCCCTCGGCCGACCTAGGGTCGGCCCCGCCGGAATCGGCGAGCGCCCCCGCACGAGCTCACGACCCGGCCTCGGTCATCCCGACCGCCCTTATCACCGGCAACCCAGTCGCTGCTGAACCGGTCGCAGCGCCGTTAACTGCTCCAGTGCCTTTATCGGGGCCGGTGCCAGCGCCCGAGGTACCCACTGCTCAGGCGGAGGCTCCGGTTGAGGTTGCTCCCGAATCAAAGGCCCCCCCACTCGGTGTCCTCGAACCCAGGACCATGGAGACTAAGGTTGCCGCAGCCCCCGCTGCCGAACCTACTCCGAGCCCAAGGGAGGCTGCTGCTCCCGCCAGCCCAACGGAAGTTCAGCCGGTCGAAGTGAAGCCGGCCGAAGTTCAGCCGGCCGGCGTGAAGCCAACAGACGTGAAGCCAACGGACGCCAAGCCAGCGCCCGGTGCGAATGTCGCCGCCAAGCGTCGCAGCATGGCGAACGGCATCAGCTCCCTCCCGCTCCAGGTACTCAATGCACCACCGGCGGCTACCCCCAACCCCGGAGAGCAGCACTAGGCGATTCACCAAAGAACGAAAGCAGCGAATCCATGCGGGAAGCACCACTCACCACCCTGATCATCAGTCCGAACCGCGAGCTCGCGCAGCAGATCTCGTCATCGCAAGCCGAGGCACGGGCGTTTCAAGTGGTGGGCGACTTGAAGAGCTACCCCACGCAGCAGACTCTTGAGCTGCGTTTACGCCAATTGCAACCCGAGGTCGTGCTGATCGACTTGGCTACCGACCTCGATCAAGCCTGCCAGCTGATCAGCCTCATCGTCCGGCCAGAGATATTCATCGTCGGCCTGCATGAAATGAATGACCCCCACGCTCTCATTTTGGCGCTGCGCGCCGGGGCCGGCGAGTTTCTGCATGCCCCGTTCGATGCCGCCCAGCAACGCGAAGCCATGGGCCGCATTCGCCGTCTGCGCGCGCCGGAGGAGGACGCAGAACCTGAACTGGGCAAGATCGCGGCTTTCGCCAGTGCCAAGCCCGGTTCCGGCGCCTCCACCCTGGCCACCCAAACCGCCTTCGCCATCAAGAAACTGGGCGGCAAGCGGGTGCTGCTGATCGACTGCGATTTGATGGGCGGCACGATCGGCTTTTACCTGAAATTGAATCATCCCTACTCGCTGGTGGACGCGCTCAATCAAGCGCACGAGCTCACCGCAGCCAGTTGGAGCAACCTCACGGTCAACTCCGGGGGCGTCGATATTCTGCCAGCGCCCGAAGCTCCTTACGGCGGCTTGCTGAACCTGGGAGCTCTGCACGACGTGTTGCAGTATGCTCGCATGCAGTACGACTGGGTGATTTTGGACCTCCCGGCCGTCTTTCAGAAGTTCAGTCTGCTGGCGGTCGCCGAAAGCGATAGCTCGTATCTGGTTTCCACCTCCGAGCTTCCCAGTCTGCATTTGGCGCGCAAGGCCGTGGCCTTGTTGAACAAGATCGGCATCACCAAGGATCGTTATCAGGTTCTGATCAATCGCGTGAACAAGCGCGACAACATTAACCGCTCCGACATGGAGAAGATCTTCAACTGTTCGGTGCATGCCACCTTTCCGAATGACTATTTTTCGCTGCATCGGGTGGTGACGCTGGGCCAACCGCTGGGCGGCGAGTCGGAACTCGGCAAATCGATTGAGAGTTTGGCGGGCAAATTGGCGGGCCCGGCGGCGATGGAGAAGCGGCGTTTGGGCGGTCTGCTGGAGCCCAAGACGGCCTACTCACAGGCCTAAGCGCGCAGCAGGCGCCAAATGGCCGCGATGAATTGATGATTTTAAGGAGAACGAAGCGCGATGGTACCGATTGCGGAAGCTGGAAGTAAGCAACAGATGAGCTGGGAGCAGCGGCTGCTCAAGAATGCCGGTAAACCGAAAGCGATGCTCAAACCTGAGTATCAGGAGCTGAAGTTTACGCTGCATCGGAAGTTGCTCGACAAAATCAACCTGGAAGCGTTGGCCACCATCGATAACCAGCGGGTACGCTCCGAAGTACGGCAAGCGTTGATTTCGTTAATCGATTCGGAGCCCACGCTGCTTTCCTCGCTCGAGAAGCAGCAGATCTCCGAAGAAGTGCTGGACGAGGTCTTCGGCCTCGGTCCGCTCGAAACTCTGCTGTCGGACTCCACCATCTCCGATATCCTGGTGAACGGCCACAAGCAGGTTTATGTCGAGCGCCGTGGCAAGCTGGAGATCACTTCGGTTACCTTCCGCGACGACGCGCATCTGTTGCGCATCATCGACAAAATCGTCAGCCAAGTCGGTCGCCGCATCGACGAATCGACGCCCATGTGCGATGCCCGGTTGCTGGACGGGTCGCGGGTCAACGCGATCATCCCGCCGCTGGCGCTCGACGGTCCGCTACTGTCCATTCGCCGTTTTTCGCAGGACAAACTGATGCCCGGCGATCTGGTCGAAAAGAAAGCGCTCACCAAAGGCATGATGGAGCTGCTGGAGGGCTGCGTGAAAGCCCATCTGAACATCATCATCATCGGCGGTACCGGCGCGGGCAAAACCACCCTGCTCAATGCCCTGTCATTCTTCATTTCCCCCAATGAACGCATTGTCACCATTGAAGACGCCGCCGAACTCCAGCTCAAGCAGCCCCACGTGGCCCGCCTCGAAACCCGCCCCGCGAATCTCGAAGGCAACGGTGCCGTGCGCCAACGCGAACTGCTGGTCAACAGCCTCCGTATGCGCCCTGATCGCATCGTCGTCGGCGAGGTCCGCGGCGAAGAGGCGCTCGACATGTTGCAGGCCATGAACACGGGTCACGACGGCAGTTTAACGACCATCCACGCCAATAGCCCTCGCGACGGGGTTTCGCGTCTTGAGGTGATGGTCTCCATCGCCAACTCGAACATGCAAATTAACTCGGTGCGCCAGCAAATTGCGAGCGCCGTTCACGTCCTCGTACAGGCTTCGCGCATGAGCGACGGCTCTCGCCGCGTCATCAACATCACGGAGGTGACCGGCATGGAAGGCGACATGATCACGCTGCAGGACATCTTCGTCTTCGAAAAACGCGGTCTCACCCCCGAAGGTAAAGTCATCGGCCGCTTCGCCGCCACCGGTATCCGGCCCAAATTCTACGAAAAACTGTTATCGGCCGGCATTAAACTGAGCTCAAGCATGTTTGACGAGGTGGTAGAAGTATGACCTTTCTGCTCATTGCCATCGTCGTCTGGGCGCTCTCGGTCGGCGTATGGTTTGTGGTGACCCAAGCCTTCAAGAGCTCCGATTTGAAGCAGATCCGCAGCCGGCTGAGCGGTCGCGATCGCGCCGGGAAAGAGAAATCGGCCAAGTCGGGTCCCGCGTTATTCTCGGTCGACGATCCCACCCAGGGCCGGCTCGCCAAGCGGCTGTTGGAGCGCTATGACTGGACGGCCAAGCTGAACGAGATGATCGAGCAGGCGGGCGTGAAATGGAAGCCGGCCCGCCTGGTCCACACCTGCTTGGGCTTGGGGCTAGTGACCTTTTTTGTCGGCTGGAATTTTCTGGGCCCTTACCGTAACATCGCCCCGGTGATCGCCATCGTCGCCGCTGCCCTGCCGTTACTGCACCTGCGGCGCAAGCGGGCTGCCCGGTTGCGCCGTTTCGAGGAACTTTTCCCCGATAGCCTCGAGTTTGTGGCGCGCTCCATGCGGGCCGGTCACGCTTTCTCGGTCTCACTTGAGATGATCCATCGCGAGTTTCAGGAGCCGCTTTCGAGTGAGTTTCGCCGGACCTTCGAGGAACACAATCTGGGACTACCGCTCGACGTCGCCCTGCAGAAACTGGGTAAACGGGTGCCTTCGTTGGACGTCCATTTTTTTGTCTCGGCCGTTATGTTGCAGAAGCGCACGGGCGGCAACTTGGCCGAGATTCTCGACAAACTGGCCGTGGTCATCCGCGAGCGCTTTAAACTACGAGGCAAGATTCGGGCCATCAGCGCCCACGGTAAGATGACCGGTACCGCGCTCACCTGCATTCCCCTGGGCGTGGCCGTGATGATGTTCATCACCAACCCCGACTACATCAAGTTCTTCTTCATTGACGAGGTCGGTAACTACATGCTGGGTGGCGCGGTGGTGCTGCAATTGATCGGCTACGGAGCTATCCGGAAGATCGTGGAAATCGAAGTTTAGAGGTAGTTTAGGGACGGGGCCAATTTTATGATGTTGCTAATCACCTTTGTCGTGTTTGCGGTCGTGGCCGTCGCGATCTCTCTGGTCGGGATGAAGCTTTGGGTGCAGCCCAAAGAAGCGATCGAGCGGGTTACCGGCAGCGGTTACCAGCAAGAGGAAAATGTCGTCCACCCGAGTCTCGTCTTTCGGGACCTGATGAACCGGCTGGGCGATGTCATGCCCACGTCGCCCAAAGACGTCACCGCTATGCAGAAGCGGCTCATCCGCAGCGGCTTCCGCAAGGCTAACGCTCTCAAAATGCTCTACGGCGCCAAGGTCGCGCTCGGCGTATTGATGCCCGTGCTAGCGGCGGTGATTGTGGCCAGCGCCAATACCGAAGGCACGATGAAGATCATCTTCATCGTCGCGGCGGCGGCGGTCGGTTTCTTTGGACCCAACGAGTATGTGAAAATTTGTGGCCAGAAGCGGCAAAAGGAGATCCAGCGCGGTCTCGCCAACGCTCTCGACCTGATGGTGGTCTGCGTTGAATCGGGTTTAGGCCTCGACCAGGCGATTATCCAAGTGGCCAAGGAATTGGAGCACGCCCACAAAGAGATCACCGAAGAGTTTGCCCTGGTGAATTATGAATTAAAGGCCGGTAAGCGCCGTATCGAAGCGCTGCGCAATCTGGCCGACCGTACTTCGGTGGAAGATTTGAAAAAATTGGTTGCCGTGCTCATCCAAGCTGACCGCTTCGGCACCGGCGTCGCCCAGTCGTTGCGCGCACATGCCGATTACATGCGCGTCCAGGCTCGGCAGATCGCCGAAGAGAAGGCGGCCAAATTGGGCGTGAAGCTCATTTTCCCGATCTTCTTCTGCATCCTGCCCTCACTTTTCGTGGTCACCGTCGGACCCGTCGTGATGAAGATCATTCGCGAGCTGATCCCGATGATGAACAACATGTAGTTCCGGCGGGGAACCGCCGATAGATCAGTATCCGTTTAGCTTGGGCGCTTTGACCCGGCTAAATTCTGTGAAGGAGATATTTACATGGACTCTTCAATGGTTCGTACCATCTGCGCCGTTTTGGCGATTGCGTTTTTGGGGGTGATTGTCCTCCGCCGTAAAAAAGGTGCTGACGACTAGGCCGCCTGCAATCTCCTGGCGCTCGTGGCCTCATTTGAGGGGCGGGCGCTTGGGAGGAGCGGCGCGAGCGCTGTTTGCGCTGAGGCCGCCGCGCCAGTCAAGAGCGTATTTGATTCTAGTTCGTTGTAAGTGAAGATGGAACACACCGCCGCCGGGTCCGAAAGCCGGGCGGCCAGTTAATCCAGGCCACTGCGCATAATGGCGTAAAGCCGGCTGCCCCCTGCCCGCGTGTAAGTAATTAGTGTGAAGCGCGTAAGTGAAAAGAGAGAAACAAAGATGATTGCGAAGCGACATTACATGCTGACGACCAGAGTATGGCTATTCGCGTGCTGGATCCTGCTCGTGGAGGGCTTGATCGCGGCACCGTTTGGCCGGGTGATTCCGATTGGCGGGCAAGCTTCGGACCTGGCGCTGGATGAGGCGCGCGGTGTCTTGTACATTGCTAATTTCACGGCCAACCGGATTGAAGTCATGTCATTAGCCGACGGATCCATCCAGACGTCCATTAACGTGGCGCCGCAACCCGGCTCGCTGACGCTGTCTCCGGACGGGCGGTGGCTGCTGATCGCCCACTACGGCGCGACGCCCACCGGCACGGCGCCGCGCAACTCGCTCACGTTGATTGACCTGCCCAGCAATAGCCGGCAGAATTTTGTGTTGAGCGCGCCACCCTTGGGGGTCGCCTTTGGGTTGGACGGACAGGCCCTAGTGGTTACGACTTCGGACTTCTTACTTTTCGACCCCTTGTTGGGAACCACGCGCCAATTGGATACGATCCAGGGCGTGGTCTCGAAGACCATCCCCCAACCGGCGGCATCGTTTCCCTCGCAAATCACGACGGCTTCGGTGGCCGCCTCGGGCGACGGTTTGTCGATCTATGGCCTCACCGATACGATCCGTTTTCGTTACGATGTGAACAACAAAGGCATCGTTTCGAACGGGTATACCTCGAGCCCGGCTCAAGCGCCGCGCGTGGTGAGTGTCAACCGCGACGGTTCCCGCGTCGCCATGGGATGGGCGCTGCATGACCGGCGGGGCACTCTGCTCGCTCAACATCCGAATTCGATCGGCTTACTGAACGTCGGTGGGCACGTGGTGGATAGCTCGCGCGGCGTGATCTATTCCCAAGTCCCTCCGGCCCCGACGGTCGCCGTCGGGCCTACGACACCTACGGCACCCGTTGCGCCGACCGCGCCTACCGGGCCCGGAACGGTTTCCGGAACTCCCGCTGGCCCGATCATCGAGCAAGTGCTGCAAGTGGTCGACATCGACAACCTGGCCGTGCGCGAACGCATCCAATTGCAAGAGAACCTCGCCGGCAAAGGCGTCCTGACCGCCGACAACAACACCGCCTATATGATCTCCGATAGCGGCATTACGATTCTGCCGGTCGGGCAACTGGCGCAAGCCCGCAAGTTGGCCGCCTCAACGCAGGATTTGATGTTTCTCGGCAATTTTTGTGACCGTCGCATTGCCACGCAGGAATTCACGCTGAGCGACCCGAGTGGCGCGGCCACCGACTTTGCCATCACCTCGACCCTGGCTGGCGTGAGCATTAGCCCTTCTT
>JAYVRS010000613.1:0-19856 GCA_043776185.1 Bryobacteraceae bacterium
GTCACTGACCGCGCCTACATCATCAACAACGGGCAGATTTTCCGGGCCGGCTCGCCCCGGGAACTAGGTCAGGATCCGGAAGTGAAGCGCGTGTATCTCGGCGAGGGCTTCTCGTTACCACCGGGGCCGCTGGGCTTGGGTGGACATTGAGTATTTTTCCCGCTGCCCATGAAAGCCAGATTGTCGCGTGGCAGACGCAAGCCGCCGAAAATCGGCAGTTGGACGAGCGTCTAAGCAATGCCCGGCTGGTGATCGCGCTGGTGGGCGTGGTGGTGGCTTGGCTGGTTTTCTCACGGCAGGCGCTGCCCTTCGCCGCAATGCTCGTCCCGATCGCCGCTTTCATCGCGCTGGCCATCAAACATGAGCGAGTGGCGCGCGCCCAGGATCGGGCCCGGCGCGCGATCGCCTTCCACCAAGCGGCGACCAACCGGGCGACGGCAGGCTGGGTCGGCCACGGCAACGCCGGCGAGCGCTTTCGCGACGCCGCCCATCCTTACGCCGAGGATCTGGACCTTTTTGGACGCGGCAGCCTCTTCGAGTTGATCGCCCGCACGCGGACGGCCGAGGGTGAGCGGACGTTAGCCGATTGGCTGCGCGTGGCCGCGCCGATTGACGAAGTGCGGAAGCGCCAGGCCGCGATCGCGGAATTGGCACCGAGGGTGGCTTGGCGCGAAACGTATGCGCTGGCCGGCGATGACTTTACGTCGCAGGTAGAGTCCGGGTCGATTGCGGCTTGGGCCACACGCCCCACGGTGCCCTTCTTTGGCGGCGCGCGTTTGGTGCTCGCGACCTTTGTGGTGGTGGAAATTGCGATGTTGGTGGCCTGGCTTTTTGGCTTGATGCCGGCCCACTACTTTCTCTTGCTGGCCGGCGGCTGCTTACTGTTGAGCCTCGTTTTTCAAGCCAAGGTGCAAGCCGTGTCGGAAGGCTTGCACCAATCGGCCAAGGACTTGGCTTTGTTTGGTGAACTGGCCGCAGCCGTGGAACGCGAGAGCTTTACCTCGCCGATGCTGGTGGCCGCACATGCCCGGCTGGCGGGCGCGGCGCGGGCCACGCGCGAACTGGAGCGTCTGGTGGAACTGCTGGACTCGTCACGTAACCAGTTCTTCGGCGTCATCGCCTTGCTGCTGCTGTGGGCCCCCCAAGTGGCTCTGGCGCTCGAAGTCTGGCGACGTCAATATGGGCGCGATGCCCATCTATGGATCGCCGCTTTGGGCCAAGTGGAAGCGCTGCTCTCCCTTTCCGCCTTCGCCTTTGAACACCCGCTGGCCGTGTCGCCGACGTTGCTGCCCTCGGGTAAAAGTCTGACAGGCACGGGCATCGCCCACCCGCTGCTGCCCGCCTCGCAGGCCATCGCCAACGACGCGAGCCTAAACGAAGCTGCGCCGTTGCTGATCGTGAGTGGTTCGAACATGTCGGGCAAGAGCACGTTATTGCGGGCCATCGGCCTGAACACGGTGCTGGCCTGGGCCGGTGCGCCGGTTTGTTGCGAGACTTTGTCCGTTTCGCCGTTGCAAGTAGCAGCTTCGCTGCGCATCGTCGATTCGTTGGGCGAAGGACGCTCCCGCTTCTATGCCGAGATTCTGCGGCTGCGCCAAATCCTGACGCTTTCGAGCGAACAGCCAGTGCTCTTTCTGCTGGACGAGGTGCTGAGCGGCACCAATTCGCACGACCGTCGCGTGGGCGCGGAGGCCATCCTCCGCCAACTGCTGAGCCACGGGGCGCTCGGCTTAGTGACCACGCATGACTTGGCGCTGACGGCCATGGCTCTGCCCGGCGCGCGAAATGTACACTTCGCCGATGACTATATCGATGGCGAGTTGCACTTCGATTACCGCATGAAGGCCGGCCCCGTGCAGCGGTCGAATGCCATTCCGCTGATGCGGTCTATTGGCCTCGACGTTTAGCCTCGCGCTAGCCGTCCCACTTGAACATCCGCCGATGCTACCCTTGAAGGGCATGAGCATGCTGTCTCCGCGACTCCAGCTTCGCGTCCAGCAAAAACAGATCCTTACCCCTGGCCTCGTCCAGATGGTGACGGTACTTCAGCTGAACCGCCTGGAACTGAAAGAGATGATCTCTCAGGAGATCTCACAGAACCCCGTCCTCGAAGAGTCGTCTGATGGGGGCGAGGATCTGACTCCCGCCGAAATCCAGTCCCTGCTGGAGGCTGAACGCGTGGGAAGCGGCGACGCCGATTCCGTCAGCGAAGTGACTTCGCAGGTGGTGGCGGAGAGTATTAACGGCTCAGCTTACGAGAACGAGAACGCGCAAAATTACGATGCGGTGCCGGCCGCCGGTGAAGCCGGGGGCGAGGGCACGGACACCGAGCCGGCGGTGAAGGCTGAAACCGATCCCTTCGATCAAATCGACTTCGGTTCGTTTTTTGACGACTACCTCGACCCGGGGTATAAATCACCCGCGGGCGAGAGTTACGAAAAGCCTTCGTTCGAGACGTTTCTTTCTTCGCCCACCACGTTGACGTCGCATCTGAATGAGCAGTTGTCGCTGGTGGTGATGTCGCCCGAGCAGCGGGAAGCCGCCGACGCCATTGTCGGCAACCTGGACAAGAACGGCTATCTGATGAGCCCGGTGGAAGAGATCGCGGTCGCCGAACATCTTACGCTCGCTAGCGTGGAGGCGGGGCTCAAGGTCGTGCAAAGCTGCGACCCGGCCGGCGTGGCCGCGCGTGACATGCAGGAGTGCCTGCTGCTGCAACTGGCGAGCCGTAACGGTGAAGGCGGCGTCGCCTGGGTGATCATTTCGCAGCACCTGAAACTGCTCGAAACCAAGAACTGGCGCGAACTAGTGCGCTGCCTGGCGCGCCCGATTGAGCATATTGAGATCGCCGTAAAGGTGATCCGCACGCTGGACCCTCAGCCTGGTCTGCGCTTCTCGAGTGAGACCGTGCGTTCGGTGGAGCCGGATGTCTATATCGTGAAAGATGGCGATGACTGGATCATTGAAATGAACGATGAGGACCTGCCCCAGTTACGCCTGAACACGCAATACCGCCACATGATCGAGAAGAATTCCGAGCCTAGTAAAGAGGTTCGCAATTACGTTAAAGAACGCTTTACGTCGGCGCTGATGTTACTCAAAAATATTGAGCAGCGTAAGCAGACCATTCTTAAAGTCTGCCAAGCTATCGTGGGCCGCCAGCAGGAGTTTCTGGAGCATGGCCTGGAGTGTCTAAAGCCGATGATGATCAAGGATGTGGCCGAGGAGATTGGGGTGCATCCGTCCACCGTCAGCCGCGCGGTCGCCAGTAAGTACGCGCATACTCCGCAGGGCGTCCATGAGTTACGCTACTTCTTCTCAGAGGCGGTGCAAGGCCCGTCCGGCAGCGGCACGCCGCTGGTGTTACTGAAGCGCAAAGTGAAAAAAATGATCGATGAAGAGGACTCGTCCAATCCTCTCACCGACGACCAGATTACGGCCCGGTTGCAGTCGGAAGGCATTCAAGTCACCCGTCGCACCGTGGCCAAGTATCGCGAGGATTTGAAGATCCCCTCGACGCATCAACGCCGGGTCCGCAATTAAATAATCCAATATGCAAATCGCCTATACAGGTAAACCACACGACCTTAGTAAAGAACAAAGTGATCGTCTAACGGTCCGGCTGAATAAGCTGGGTAAGATGATCGACGGCAAGCTTGTGGAAGGCAAGCTGACCGAGGAAAAGAAGGCTCACTTCATCCTGACTCATCAGCGTCATCTGGCCAAAGCCGAAATTACTTTGCACTATTACGGTCACGACTTATTCGGCATGGCCACGCACGCCGACAAATTTCGCGCGCTGAACGACGCGCTGGATAAGTTGGAGCATCAGGTGATGAAGCTGCGCCAGAAGTGGCTCGACTCGAAGCACCTGGAAGCGTCGATCAAAGTGAAGCCCGTGATCGAGAGCCCGGAGGCCGTGAACGGCAAGGCGAAGCCGAAAGCGAAAGTGGCGAAGGCCCGCATCTATCGCGTCCGGTACGGCGAAGCGCCGAAGCCGATGCTGGCCGAAGAAGCGGTGCTCGAGGTCGGCAAACGCGATAACTATTTCGTCTTCGAAGACACCGAAAACGGTGGCTTCAGCGTGCTGATTCGGCGCCCCGACGGCAATTTCGACCTGATTGAACCGAACGCGTAAATGCCATCCGCCCGACGCTATCCTGCGGTGAAAGTGGCCGCTGCTAAAAAGGCCACACCCAAGCCCCGTCCGGAGCTGGTGGTGATTACGGGCCTCAGCGGGTCCGGCAAAGGGACCGTGCTCAAAGTTTTCGAGGACCTGGGCTACTACTGTGTCGACCATTTGCCGATCGACCTGATTCCGAAATTCGCCGAACTGGCCCTCGATTCGCCCAACATTCGCGCCGCCGCGCTCGTGATTGACATCCGCGAGGGCGGCAACCTGACGCGTTTCCCCGCTCTGTTGAAGAAACTGCGCACCCAGTTGGCCGCCCGGCTGCTGTTTCTGGAGGCCGATGACGAAGTGATCATTCGGCGTTTCAGCGAAACCCGCCGGCCGCATCCGTTGGGGTCTGGACGCTCCGTGCTGCGCAGCATCGCGTCCGAACGTGAAAGCCTGGCCCCGATTCGCGCTTTGGCGGACCACGTCCTCGATACATCCAAGTTCAACGTCCACGAGCTGCGGCAGTCGATTGAGGAGACCTTTCGGGGCGAATCGACCGAGGGCAAGCTGATGATTTACGTCAACAGCTTCGGTTTCCGCCATGGCGTCCCGCTCGACTCGGACCTCGTATTTGACGTGCGATTCCTGCCCAACCCCAACTACATTCCCGAGATGAAGCACTTGACCGGCCGCCATCCCAAAGTGGCTGCGTTCATTCGTTCCTTCGAGCAGACGAACGAATTTATCAAGCGGATCGGCGACCTGCTGGTCTATCTACTGCCCCACTACATTCGCGAGGGCAAGAGCTATCTCACCATTTCGATCGGGTGTACGGGCGGGCATCACCGCTCGGTGATGATGGCCGACGAGGTGCGTAAGTACTTGGCGGGGTCCGGGTACCACGTCAAGGTGACGCACCGCGATATCACGAAATAGCGGGAAGAATTTCCACGGGGTACTGGCGGATGGCGGCGTCGGCCGACAGCAAGGGCACCTTTTCGGCTCGCGCTTGCGCCACCAACATTCGGTCGAAGGGGTCGCGGTGCAGCGGCGGCAGAGTCTCTAACTCGGCTAAATGCGCCACGCGGATGGGCAGCAGGGCAATCCGGTTCTTCTCCATCTGCTTGACGATGTAATCGGTGGACGGGGTGGGCATGGGCAGCCGGCCCAATCCGGCCTTGATCAAGATCTCCCATATGCTGGCCACGCTCAGAAACAGATCGCTGGCGTCGTCGAGGAACAGATCGCGTTGGGCGGGCGAGAGGCGGGAATCGTTGGTGATGGCCCACAGAAAGATGTGGGTATCTAAGAGAATTCTCAACGCTCGAACTCGGCCAGGATATCTGGCGGAAGCGGAGCGTCGAAGTCCACTGGCACCACGAAATCTCCCTGGGCAGTCCCCAGCTTTCGGCGGCTGGGGGCGGCCTCAAGAGGCACCAACCGCACCAGACGCCGCCCGGAACGCATGATGATCACTTCTTCACCAGCCATCGCTTGATCCAGCAGCCGGGAGAGGTGCGTTTTTGCCTCATGGACATTGACTTCCGTCATGACTAATTTAAAGACTAAGTCATTGTGTTAGTCATGTCAAAGACTGCCCTTTATTCCTTAAGGGCATAGCCCTACAGACACATAGCCCGCGTGCCGATTTACATCTAAGTGAGTGAAGCGCTAGCCACCTTGGAACATCTACTTGTCGTTGACCCCGAGCCCGACGCCCGGGAGTCGATCTCCAACCGTCTGCGCAATTCGGGCTATCAGGTGAGCTCGGCGAGTGCCGGCAAGCAGGTGCTGGAGCAGTTGAACACAGCCACCTTTGCCCTGATCCTGCTGGACCGGGCGCTCACTGATCTTCAGACGCTGAAGCAAATTCGCACGAAGCACTCGGCGGCGCTGCTGCCCGTGATTTATCTAACGGACGGGACCAACAAGCTTTCCGAGGCTCTCGACGCCGGGGCTAACGACTACATTGCCCGGCCGATCGATTATCCGGTGGCTTTAGGCCGCATCCGCGCCCAGTTGGACCGGCGGGCCGCTGAACTGGCAACGATCCGGGCGGGTCGCGCCAGCGAGCAGGATACGCTCACCATTCCGGGCCACACCGACGTCGGCTGGACTGATGTGATTTGGGACTGGGATCTGGCGAGCGATCACACCTATCTCTCCGAACGCTGGGCCGACTTGATTGGCTTATCCGGATGCAGCGTCTTCTATTCATCCGCCGATTTTTTCGCTCGGGTGCATCCCGCGGATTTGGGCGACGTCCAAACGGCGCTCGATGCACACCGGGCGGGCGAGACCGCCGATTTCGCGGCCGAGTTCCGCCTTTTGCGGATCGATGGACAGGAGCGGTTGGTGCGCGCCCAGGCGCGGGTGGTGCGCGATACCGCTGGGGTTGCGACAAGGCTCACTGGTTCGCTGACCGACTTTACGATTGGACACACGCGCGATCCGCTCACCGGCTTGCCGATGCGCCAGCACCTGCTGGATCGCCTCAGTGTGGTGCTCGAACAGACGCGGGCCGGCGAAACAGGGCCGATGGGCGTTTTGCTGATCGACCTGGATCACTTTACGGAGCATGGGGAAGCCATCGGTGCGGCCTTGATCGCTTCGGTGGCCGAACGGCTGGATGCGGTGATCCGGCAACAGGACAACGCCTGGCGCGTAAACCCGCACTTAGCCGGCGGCCAGAGTCTAACGCTCGCCCGTTTGGGCGGCGACCGGTTTGGCGTGCTGATTGAAGGCGTACGTACTTCGAGCGATGCCATCCGGGTGGCGGAGCGGGTTCTTCGAGAATTCGCCACTCCGTTCGAGCTCACTGGACAAAGCTTTTCCGTCACCGCCAGCATTGGCATCGCCACCTATTCGGCGGGACATCGCACACCCCAAGATCTACTGCGCGACGCCGACACGGCGCTCGACCGGGCCAAGAGCTATGGCCGCGACCGCTGGGAGATCTTTGGCGATGAGATGCGCGTGCAGGTGATCTACCGCTTACACTTTGAAAACGCCCTGCGTCGGGCTCTCGAAGAGCAAGAGTTCCGTGTGGCCTACCAACCGATCGTTGAATTGGGCCACCGCAAGATCGTGGGGCTCGAAGCGCTGCTCCGCTGGCCGACCTTCGGCCTGGGCACCTGCCGCCTTGAAGAGGTGATTCGCATTGCGGAAGAGACCGGGCTGATTGTCGAAATCGGCCGCTGGGTGCTGAAGGAGGCCTGCCTGCAGATGCGGCAGATCCACCAGTTTTTTCCCCGCGCCCCCAAGCTCTCCTTGCACGTCAATGTCTCGGAAAAGCAGTTCGCCTTGGACGACCTGGACAAGATCGTCAGCGAAACACTGCGCGAAACCGGCATCGCCCCGCAGCAATTGAAGCTGGAGATTACGGAATCGGCTTTAATGAATCCGCGCAAAGAGGTGAACGACACGTTGCTCCGGTTGAAAGGCCGGGGCATCCGGCTGGGCATCGACGACTTCGGCACCGGCTATGCGTCGCTGAATTACCTGCACCAGTTTCCCTTTGACACGCTGAAGCTGGACCGAACCTTTATTGCCCGGTTGGCGCAGTCGGGTCAATCGAAGATCGGGCCCGAAGTCGCTCGCGCGATTATTCATCTGGCGCATGCGCTGGGCATGGAAGTGGTGGCGGAAGGCATCGAGGACGAACATCAGGCCGTCATGATGCGCGACCTGGGTTGCGGCTTTGGCCAGGGCTATCTCTTCGCGCATCCCATGCTGGCTCACCAGCTCCTGATGGGCGTACTCACCAAGCAGTTCAGCTAGCCCGGTCGACCAATTCCAGAAGCCGCCAATTCCAGAAGCCGCAGGTCCCAATCGAACGGCTTGGAATCCCACTGGAGCGAGGCGTAATCCTCATGAAAAGGGTTGAGGAGAACATTGTCCTCCTCGGGGATCAGAACGGAAGGCACGCGGACCGCGAGCGATTGCGCATGGACGATCCATTGCTTGCCGATTTCAGCGGTACGCTGCTCGCCTTGATGAACGTACTCTCTCCGTGGATCGAGGGTATCGTTGAAGTGGGGTAAGTCGGTGAAGGCGTACCGCATCTTGCCGGGGTTCGCCTGAGGGCCAAGGTGGACCAGTTTTTCCAGGCAAGCCAGCGATAAATGGGTTGAGGCGTAAAGGACGCCGTAGCCTTTCGGGTTCCAACGCCCGCCCAACAGTTTGGCACCCGTGGAGTCGTCATGCGAGCGACGTTCATTGTAGATGCGGTACAGGCGCATCGTGGGCGGGCCGGAGGGCAAAAAGGCCTAGCCAATCACGCCGTAGTCGATTTGAATCAATGCCTTCAGAACACGACGAAGGCTCTCTTGATCTGTTGACTGGAGTAACGATTCAGGAGTGACAAACCCTAACGACGGAATCTCGCTGTGTAGCCAAGCTTCACTGCGTCGACCATCCCCCAATACCTGTGCGGCATACCGGCGAATGACATCTTCAACCGGATGCTCCGCCATTAGCTGGAGTTCCGGTGCGTCAACTGGGGACATTGCCATTTGAACGGCCATGCTTTTAGTGTAGTCCATAATTGTGTAGATTGTTCCTACGAGTTTGTTCCTATGAATTTCGTGCGAGGGCCTCGCTATTCCAACCTTCCACCATCTGGATGCAGGCGCGGATGTAGCCGAAGGAAAAGGCGAAAGCTTGTTGGCCTTTAGGGTCGCCCGGGATGTGGGGGACGTGGTCCGGCATCACCATGCCGTCGAAGCCGACCTCTTTGTAAGTCTTGATGCATTCGAGAAAATTGACGTCGCCGTCGTCGGGCAGCACTTCCTGAAAATTGAGGAATTTGCCCTTGATGTTGCGGAAGTGCACGTTGAAGATCTTCTTCCGGTTACCGAAATAGCGGATGATCTCGTGGATTTCCTTATTGGGATTCTCGAGGTCCTCGCTGATGGTGCCCTGGCAGAAGTTGAGGCCGTGATAGGGATTTTCTTTGATGCTGACGAACTTCTTCAAGCCGTCGAAGCTGCCGAGCACGGTCTCGACGCCGCGCCAGCCCTGGCCTTTGGGCATGCCGGGATCGTGGGGATGGCAGGCGATTTTCACCTTGTGTTCAGCGGCGACGGGGACGACACGTTCCAGGAAGTAAGTGATGCGCTCCCAGTAGAGGTCGGCGGGAACCGCGCCGGCTTCGGTGAGTGGCGGATCCTGCTTGCCTTTTTTGTAGTTGAAGGTGCTGAGCGTCGCGCCGCCTCGGCCGATGGTGGGCTCCGTGCGGACCACGCCCAAAATGCTCATGTTGTACTTGGCGGCGGGAATGCCGGCCCGCGAAATATTGCGGATGATGTTACAGATATCCTCAATGTCGCGGTCGCGTTGCGGGCTGTTGCCCTTCATAATGTCAGGAAATTCGTGCTTCGTGATATAGGCCGAGCTCAACGGCAGCGGCACCATGTCGAGGTTGATCTTGTGCTTCTCGACCCGTTCCCTCAAGGCTGTCAGGCTATCGACAGTCCACTTCTCGTCGTACTTCCGGGAGGGAAGTCCACTGCAGATGCTGGTGAGGCCGAAGGCCGCGAAGAGGCCTAGGCTGGCGTCGTCATCGGCATTCTGGGTGCCGAGTTTGAGCACGCCGGGCTTGCCAGAAAGTGAGGGGTGGAAGCTTTTCGCTGCGGCAGCGGCTGCCACGGCAGGAGAGGCGAGGGCGGCAGCAGCACCGGCGGCTGCGGAATGGCTGATGAAATTACGTCGCTTCATGGTGCCCAAATAATATCACTTCGATACACCGGGACTCATCAGGTAGTCGCTTCAGCCTCACCTCAATGCGATTCCGGGGCCACAACTCCGGAAAACGTTCGCCCCATTCGATTAGCGTGAGGGCCGGCCGATCCAGCAGTTCGTCGAGTCCTAAGGACGCGACTTCGCTGGCTTCGTCCAGCCGGTAAAGGTCGAGGTGGAAGACGCGCGGTGGGTTGCCGTATTCGTGAATCAGGGTAAAGGTGGGGCTGGTGACGGGGTCAGCGATGCCACGGCCTTCGACAATGCCTTTGGTGAGCGTGGTTTTGCCGGCGCCTAAGTTGCCGATCAAAAGTACGAGAGCTTGCGCCGGCCACTCTTTCGCGAATCGGCGGCCGAGAGCGATGGTCTCGTCTTCACTGTGGGTTATGTTCACTGTGCGTTATGTTCACTGGGCGTTATGTTCACTGGGCGTTATGTGCGTGACGGAAGGCATCGGGTAAGTAAGTGAGTAAGTCAGTGGCGATCACGCAACGCTCGGTAAGTTTGGCTTCAGCAAGTTCGCCCGCTTGGCCATGAAGCCACACCGCGGCCAGGATAGCTTGCTTGGTAAAGCTCGGGAACTGGGCGAGCAAGCCGGCGATCAGCCCCGTAAGAATGTCACCGGAACCGGCTTTGGCCATGGCGGGCGTACCGGTAGGATTGACGTAGACGTGGCCATCGGGAAACGCGATGAGGCTGCGCTGCCCCTTCAGCACCAGGACGATGCCGTGTTGGGTGGCGTAGGCGCGCGCGTCGGCGACGCGATCGCCAGTCGGCGCAGGTTGCAGGCGTCGCATCTCACCAGGATGAGGCGTCAGGACCCGCAAAGCGGGGGCGACGGGGAGTCGCTTTTCGACGGCCAGCGTGTTGAGCGCATCGGCATCCACCACCATGGGTTGACGCGCTTGGCGATAAAGATCGAGCGCTTTTTGACCCTGGCCCAGGCCAGGCCCCACGGCGAGCACGGTGTACTTCGACAGGTCATCGAGATGGGCGGCGGTCATCAATTCGGGGGGTAAATTCACGGCGTCACTGAAAACGGACACCCAGCCGGCTCCGGCCCTCAGCGCCGCTAAGCCAGCCATCTCGGCGGCACCCGTTTTGCCTCTGGCACCACCGACCACGAGGACGTGGCCGAAGTTACCCTTGTGCGCGGCTTTCGCCCGATGGCCGAGTATCAGCCAGAAATCGAGGGGTTCGGTGAGATGGAGTTGGCTTTCGAGGAGATGACTGGGTGAGCCAATCGGGCAGATGCGCAAATCACCCAAACGGTCGCAATTGGGTGGCAGGACGTGGGCTGGCTTCGGCGCCGTGAAGGTGACGGTAAGTGTCGCGCTTACGAAATCGCCGAGTTGTTCTCCTGCCCGTTCGCCCGAGTCGGTTTCCATGCCCGAGGGATGGTCGACGGCGACGACGGGCGCCTCGAGCGCATTGATTTCAGCGATGAGTTCGGCGACGCGGCCACGCGCGGGGCCCGTGGTGCCTGTACCGAGAAGCGCATCGACGACGAGCGTGGGAGGGTGGGCGAAGCCGAGCGGGACGTCGGCAGCGAGCAGCATGTGGTGCTGGGACGCGGCATCGGCGGAGAGTTCTTCGGGGGCACAGGCGAGAATAACGTCAACGAAAGCGCGGTCGACTACCGAGAGGATCCGGGCGATAGCCAGGCCGTCACCGCCGTTGTGGCCCTTACCGCAATACACGGCGACGCGGTGAATCTTCAAAGGCCCAAAGCGCTCGCGCATGCATTCCACCACGCGATGGGCGGCGTTCTCCATCAGGATGAGCCCGGGAACGCCGAACTCAATGGTGCGCTGGTCGACGAGGCGCATTTCCGCAGAGGTAAGAACGTGCACTGGCTATCCTTTCGCCGGCCACTCAAACTTCAGATTGGCCTTGGAGATCTGATCGAGGGGCACGCTGAGGGCGGCGTCATCCACGATGATACTTACCGCGCCGTCGGCAAAGCCGGCCAGCCGGCCGATCAGCGTTTTGTGCTTGCCAATGGGCTCACGAAGAACTAGCTTGGCCAGCAAGCCGCTGAAGCGCGTGTAGTCGCGTTCTGTGCTCAAGGCGCGCTCAATGCCGGGCGACCCGACCTCGAGCTGATACGCATCGCCGGGAATCAGATCCTCGGCGTCCAGCACGGCCGACACTTGGTGGGAGACGATCTCGCATTCGTCGAGCGACACGCCACCTTCCACGTCTTTGTCGAGCGTGATGCGCAGCAGGCGATGATGCCCACCGCCCACCATCTCCACCTGCATCACTTCCAAGCCCAGGCTGGTGGCCGACTGGACCACGATCTCTTTCAAACGGCTGAGTACGACTTCGCGCAAAACGCCTCCTGTGTCACCGTAGCACGTTAAACTAAATTGGAGCCGGGCCACGCGCGCCCATCCGCTTCCGTGCGAGGACCAGAAAACGTTGAGCTTGAAAACGAACGATACGCCGACTAACTTTGAACCCAATGAACGATGGTCGACGGTGGATGCGAATGAGCTTTACGACGTCAGCCGTTGGGGAAAAGGCTACTTCTCGGTGGGCCAGAATGGCCACCTCTGGGTCCATCCCTCGAAAGAACCCAGCCGGCAAATCGACCTCAAGAACCTGATCGATACGCTGCGGCTGCGGGGCATCCAGACGCCGATTCTGATTCGCTTCGGTGAAGTGCTGCGCCATCAATTGGGCGAGATCAACGACGCCTTTCAACTCGCCATGCGTGAAAGCGCCTATCAGGGCAAGTACATTTGCGTCTACCCGATCAAAGTGAATCAACAGCGCCACGTGGTGGAAGAGGTGTTGGCTTACGGCAAGCAGTATGGATTTGGCCTGGAGGCCGGATCCAAGCCCGAACTGATGGCGGTGCTGGGCATCACCGACGGCACCACGCCGATCGTTTGCAATGGCTTCAAGGACGATGAGTACATCGAGATGGTGATGCTGGCCAAGAAGATTGGCCGCAACATCACGCCGATCATCGAGAAGTATACGGAACTCGATTTGATCCTGAAGTACGCCGACAAGGTCGGCGTGCGGCCCACCATTGGCCTGCGGGTGAAACTTGCCGCGCGTGGTTCGGGGCGCTGGAAGAGCTCGGGCGGCTACCGCTCGAAGTTCGGCCTCACCGTGAGCGAGGCTTTGAAGGTGCTGGCCGAACTGAAGTCGCGGGGCATGGAAGATTGCCTGGACTTACTCCATTTTCACTTAGGCAGCCAGATCACTAACATCCGCCAAATCAAGGGTGCGGTGACGGAATTGGCGCGCATCTATGCCGATCTGAAGAAGCAAGGCGCGGGCTTAAAATTTCTGGACGTCGGCGGCGGCCTGGGCATCGATTACGATGGTTCGCAAACCGATTTCGAATCGAGCGTCAATTACACCCTGCAAGAATATGCCAACGACGTCGTACACCATATCCAGGCGGTTTGCGATGAAGACAATGTGCCCCATCCAACGATCGTGACGGAAAGCGGCCGGGCGATTGCGGCTTACCACAGCGTGTTGGTCTTTAATGTGGTGGGCGTCTCCGGGTTTGGCGATGAGGAATTAAAGGAAGTTACTCCGGAGGCTGAACAGCCGCTGATCGACTTACAAGAGACCCATCGTTCGCTAACGATGAAGAATCTGCTGGAAAGCTTCCACGACGCCCAGCAGGCACTCGATTCGGCCCTGAATCTTTTCTCGTTGGGCTATATGTCCCTAGAGCAGCGCAGCATGGCCGAAAATTACTATTGGACCATCTGCCGCCGGGTCTTGACCATGGCGCGGTCCTTGGATGTGTTTCCCGAAGAACTCGAAGGCTTGGATAGCTTACTCGCCGACACTTACTTCTGTAACTTCAGCTTGTTTCAATCGATGCCCGATAGCTGGGCCATCAAGCAGCTTTTCCCGGTAATGCCGATTCACCGCTTGGATGAAAGGCCGCAGCGCAAGGGAATTCTGGGCGACGTATCCTGCGACTCGGATGGCAAGATCGATCAGTTCATCGACCGTCGGGACGTAAAGAAGACGCTGCCCCTGCATCCGTTCGGCGAAGGGGAATACTATTTGGGAGCCTTCCTGGTGGGCGCCTACCAGGAAATTTTGGGCGACTTACATAATCTATTCGGCGATACGAACGCGGTGCATATCAAGCTAAGCGACACCGGCAGCTACGAACTGGAACATTACGTTCCGGGCGATACGGTTCGCGAGGTGCTCGACTATGTGCAGTTTTCCTCGAAGGCGCTGCTGGAACAATTCCGCCGGGATGTCGAAGTCGCGTTACGCGAGGGTCGCATCGGCTACGAAGAATCCGGGCGGTTGCTGAAGTTCTACGAAGACGGCTTGCAGGGTTACACTTACTTGGAAGACGCCCACGTTAAGTAGAGTCCATGTCGTTTTGGTGACCCCGCGGAATCCGCTGAATATTGGGGCGGTAGCGCGCGCGGTGAGTAACTTCGGCTTTGATAGCCTGCGGTTGGTGGACCCCTATCGCGTAGCCATGGACGAAGCCCGCAGCGCGCCCGGCGCGGGAGCAATCCTGGCCTCGGCCACGGAATTCGCGACGGTCAGCGAGGCCGTAGCTGATTGCTCGTTGGTGGTCGGAACCGCGTCGATGGAGTTACGCGAGTCTCGGCTGCCGCTCGATCGACTGGAAGATGGCGTGCAATTTGTCCGGGGGACGCCGGGCAATGTGGCGCTGCTGTTCGGCTCCGAGAAGTACGGCCTCTCGAACGACGACCTGAGCTTTTGCCATCGGTTGATCCGCATTCCGACGCGGCCGGAGCATGGGTCAATGAACCTGGGCCAAGCGGTGGCGGTTTGCCTCTATGAGCTGATTCGCGAGCCGGGGACCTATCCGCCGGGGATTCGCCGACCAGCACCCTCTGCGCAACTCGATCACTTGGCGGCCGGTCTCCACCGCGTGCTGACGGAAGCTGGGTATGCGCAAACCCTCACCACCCTGCACAAGATCCGGCGCCTGCTGCGTCGTCTGCATTTGTCACCTAAGGACGCCAAAGCGGTCGAGGGTATGGTGCGCCAAGTGCTGTGGAAGCTGGGAAGCAAGTTATCCTAAAAGAGACATGACGAAATGCGAACGGACTTACGAAGTGGCGCGTCCACTGGACGACGCTTTGCTCGAGCAGATCGGCACGTTGCACAGCATCGTGGGCATCCAAAAGCTGCGCGTGGCCCCGCAACTAGACGCGATCACTGTCGGTTGGGACGCCGCGCGATTGTCCATTCCCCAACTCGAGAGCTTGTTGGCTCAACACGGTTTGGCCCTGAAACCCTACGTCCGGGCGCAGCCGCCACCTAAGCCGGAGCCGGTCGCCGCATGAGAATCGCGCTCGCCCAGTTTAACCCCACCATTGGCGCTCTGGCGGCCAATGTCGACCGGATGGCCACCATGGCGCGGGAGGCCGCCGCGCGCGGCGCGGACATCGTCGCATTTCCGGAACTGGCGATCTGCGGCTATCCCCCACGCGACTTGCTCGAGAAACCTAGCTTCGTTGAGGGTTGCGCGCGCGAAGTGGCTCGCCTGGCTCAGTTAACCCGCGACCTGCCCTTAGCCGTCATCGTCGGTACGGTGGCCCCGAACGTCCGCACCGCCGGCAAGCAATTGGCCAATGCCGCGCAGGTGCTGGCTGGCGGGGAGATGATCTTCGAGCAGCGGAAAATGCTACTGCCCACTTATGACGTCTTTGACGAAAGCCGTTACTTCGTGCCCGGTGAACGGCAAACTATTTGGGAGTATCGTGGCCGCAGGATCGCGCTTACCATTTGCGAAGACGCCTGGAATGACAAACAATACTGGGACCGTCCACTTTACACTCGCGATCCCGTGGCGGAACTGGCGGCGGCGGGTGCGGAGTTACTCATCTCCGTCAACGGCTCGCCTTATCATTTGGGTAAGCGAGCGCAGCGTCGCGAAATGTTCGCCGCTTTAGCCGCGCGTCATCATCTGCCTGTCTACTACGTCAATCAAACGGGCGGCAACGATCAACTGGTCTTTGACGGCTCGAGCTTCGCGCTTTCGCCCGATGGCACCGAACTGGCTTCGGCAGTGTCATTCGCCGAAGACCTGATCCTGCCCGGTGATCATCATGCCAACTTACTCGACGAAACGGAAGCGGTTTACGACGCCCTCGTCCTCGGTACGCGCGACTATATTCGTAAATGCGGCTTCCAGAAGGTCCTGATTGGCCTTTCGGGTGGCATAGACTCTTCCATCACGGCAGCCATTGCGGTCGATGCGGTCGGCGCGGCCAACGTCACCGGCGTCTCCATGCCCGGCCCCTATTCATCTGAACATTCACTTACCGACGCGAGAGAGTTAGCCGAACGATTGGGCTTGCGGTACGAGGTTTCGCCGATCAGCGAAGTCTGCGCCGTCTTCGAGCGCGTGTTGCAGCCCCTGTTCGCCACTTACCCGCGTGATGTTACGGAGGAGAACTTACAAGCGCGATTGCGCGGAGTTACTTTGATGGCCCTCTCGAATAAGTTCGGCGCGATGGTGCTGACGACGGGGAACAAGAGTGAGTTAGCCGTAGGGTACTGCACGCTTTATGGCGATATGTGTGGCGGACTAGCCGTTATCAGCGACGTTCCTAAAACGCTCGTCTATCAGATCTCGCGGGTGGCTAATCGTCGGCATCCGGGCGCGATTCCAGAAAACGTATTTACCAAGCCACCTTCGGCCGAGTTACGACCTGATCAGAAGGACTCCGATTCCCTGCCCGAATACGGAGTGCTCGATGCCATCTTAAAAGGATACGTGGAGGAGTCGAAGAGCCCAGCGGCGATTGCCGAGGAGCTAGCCCTGCCCTTGGCCCTGGTCCGCGACATGGCCAACAAGGTCGATCGCAACGAATACAAGCGCCAGCAGGCCGCTCCTGGCTTGAAGGTAACCACCAAGGCCTTCGGCATCGGCCGCCGCTTCCCGATTGCCCAGCGTTTCTCAGAATGAACAAGTTGCTCAAGGCGATCGCCGAGAGTTTGCGCGGCGAGCACCACGATTACACGTCGGGATCGCTGCACCGCGCCATCGTGCTGCTCTCAATACCCATGGTGCTGGAAATGGCGATGGAATCTTTGTTCGTCGTCGTTGACATATTCTGGGTGGCGCATTTAGGAGAGAAAGCCGTCTCCACGGTCGGCATGACGGAGGCGATGTTCGCGATCGTCTTTGCTGCGGCCATGGGGCTCAGTGCCGCCGCCACCGCCACCGTAGCTCGACGCATTGGCGAAAAGAATCCCGAAGCCGCCAGCCATGCCGGTGCCCAAGCCATTATTCTCGGCGTCATCGTGGCCCTGGCTTTCGCCATACCTGGCTATTGCTACGGCGGCGAGTTACTCGAGTGGATGTCCGGTTCACGGGCCCTTGCGGCTTACGGCAGTAACTTTACGAAAATCATGTTGGCCGGCACTCCCGGCGTGATTCTGCTATTTCTCAACAATGCCATCTTCCGGGGCGCGGGTAACGCCACCATCGCGATGCACGCCTTGTGGCTAGCCAACGCTTGTAACATGGTCCTCGACCCGCTCTTTATTTTTGGCTGGGGTCCCGTACCCGCGATGGGCGTCACCGGCGCGGCGATCGCCACCACCACCGGTCGCTCCATCGGTGCCTTGTACGGGTTCTGGCGGCTTTATCAAGGCCGGGGCGAACTGAAGCTACGCCGCTCGCACTTTACGTGGGACGCCCCGTTAATGCGCCAAATGGTAGGTATTGCCGCGCCAGCCGGTTTTCAGTATCTGGTCCCAACCGCGAGTTGGTTGGGGCTGATGCGGATTGTCGCGGTGTTCGGCGGCGCCGCGACGGCGGGTTACACCATCGCTATTCGCATTATTATATTTGTCCTGTTGCCCGCCTGGGGACTCTCCAATGCCGCTGCCACCTTAGTCGGTCAGAATTTGGGCGCTAAACAGCCGGAGCGGGCGGAAGAGTCAGTAATTGCCTGCGGGTTCTACAATATGGCTTTTCTGGTGACCGTTTCCATTGGACTTATTCTTTTTGCAGAGCCATTGGTGCGCCTATTTACGCAAGACGATCCTGTGGTCCGCGTGGCCGTCGAGTGTCTGCGGATCCTGAGTTATGGTTATGGATTCTATGCCTGGGGAATGGTACTGATCCAAGCTTTCAATGGCGCGGGCGACACGCGCACGCCAACGTTAGTCAATTTCGCCTGCTATTGGGTCGTCCAATTGCCGCTAGCTTACGTTTGGGCAAACTGGTGGGGCGGCGGAGTGACCGGCGTGTTCTGGGCGGTCCCCGTGGCTGAGTTTCTACTGGCCACCATCGCTTACATTCTCTTTCGCCGGGGATCCTGGAAGAAGACCATCGTGTAATGAGGGTCCTACTGGTCAACACCTACGATCTGGGTCATCAACCGTTCGGGCTCGCTTCTCCCGCCGCCTGGTTACTCCAAGACGGCCACCAAGTGACCTGCGCTGACCTCGCCGTGGAGCGCATGCCGGAGCAGAGTTTCGATTGCGTCGCCTTTCATTTGCCGATGCATACGGCGACGCGTATGGCCGCCCCGCTGATTAAGCGGCTGCATCGGCAGTACCCTGACGTCCGCATCGCTTGCTATGGACTCTACGCGCCTTTGAACGCCGAGTATCTACGCGAACTAGGAGCAAAGGCCATCATCGGCGGCGAGTTCGAGGCTAAGTTACTCGCCTGGGTGAATGGCGAGGATGTAAGTGGCATCTCGCATCACCGACTCGATTTCATCGCGCCCAGTCGGCACTTACTGCCGGTGTTGGGCAGCTACTCGAAGCTGCACATCGAAGGCGAAGCGCGCACGGTAGGTTACACCGAGGCCAGCCGCGGCTGCAAGCATCTCTGTCGCCATTGCCCGGTGGTGCCCGTCTACGAAGGACGCTTTCGGATAGTGGCAGCCGATGTCGTCCTGGAGGATATTCGCGGTCAAGTAGCCGCCGGGGCACAGCACATCACCTTCGGCGACCCGGACTTCTGGAACGGCCCCACGCACGCCCGGCGAATCGTTCATGCCCTACACGCCGAATTTCCTCGGCTCACTTACGACGTCACCATCAAAGTGGAGCACTTGCTGCGTCACCGCGACCTGCTCGTCGATCTGCGCGCCACGGGCGGCCTGATGGTGACGACGGCGGTGGAATCGCTCGATGACGCGGTGCTGGCGCGCCTCGACAAGGGGCATACCCGGGCTGACTTTCTGCTCGCCGCAGACTTGGTACGCGAAGCTGGTCTAACCCTGGTGCCTACCTTTATTGCCTTTACTCCCTGGACGACGCAGGCCGCCTATATCGATCTATTGAAGACGCTGGCCGCGATGGATTTGGTGGAAAACGTCGCGCCGGTGCAACTAGCATTGCGGCTGCTGATTCCGGCTGGATCTCGCTTGCTGGAGTTGGACGAAGTTCAGACCCTGTTAACGGGCTTTGATCGGGTGGCGCTGCTGCACCGATGGCAGCATCCGGATCCGAGCCTTGACGTTTTGGCCGCCGCCGCGATTCGCGTCGCTGGCACCAGCGGCACTCGGGCGGAGATCTTTGGGAAATTGTGGGGGCTGGCGACGAATGGAGAGTATGAGACACCGCCCCTTCAGGCGCGGGCGGCGGTCCCCTTTCTCGACGAACCCTGGTACTGTTGAGCGGAGCCGACTGACGACCAGTTGGCCGTTCTATAGCAATTACATCAGGCGCAGGATCGTGTCGACGCGACGGATGCCGTTGCGGAGATCGCTCGATAGTTTGAAGGCGCGAACCGACAGCAGCGCGGCGATCCCGGTGCTCCCCAACGCAAACCACTGCAACCGCGTGAGCCGACTGGCTTCGACGTACTCCAGCCCCAGGGAGACGAGTACCACCAAATTAAGGACGAAGACTACGAGCAGAATGACAGGCAGGCCTTTTTCTCGAGTGTCCATTGTCAATTTTCCTTTAAGTACTTGTCGGCGTTGTGGGCCAGGAACTTTAGGACCATTACGTTGCACGCGCAAATTCGATATGATGCCTTCGATGA
>JAYVRS010000614.1:0-1652 GCA_043776185.1 Bryobacteraceae bacterium
CCTTGAGTGCCGCCGCCGGAAAACCACATGCTCTGGGCGCGGGTATTGTGGTCGCGGCCGGGTGTCTCTTGCTCGGCGGGCGTATCGGGGGTGCGGCCAAATTCGCCCATATAGACGACCAGGGTGCGGGGTAACATGCCGCGCTGCTTAAGATCTTTGATTAGTGCGGCGATGGGCTTGTCGGTCTCGCGGGCGTTCTTCTCATGATTCTTGCGGATATCGCCGTGGGCGTCCCAACTCTGCGAAGGCGTAAAGACTTCGACGAAACGGACGCCAGCCTCCACTAACTTACGAGCCATAAGGCAGCGCCGGCCAAAAGAAGCGGTGATGGGGTCGTTGAGACCGTACATCTCCTTAATCGCTTCCGGCTCGGCATCGATCGAGAGAACGCGGGGCACCTCCATTTGCATGCGGTAGGCCAGTTCGTAGGAATCGATGCGGGCCTGTAAGTCGGGGTTGTCCGGACGCTCGTGGCGGTACTCGTCGTTCAGGCTCCGCAGGGCATCGCGCTCGGCCCGCAGTAAGCCGGGCTCCAGGCCGGCGGGCGACGCCAAGTCGCGGATGGGTTCGGTTTCGGCGCGCAGAATGGTGCCCTGATACTCAGCGGGCAGGTAGCCACTGCCCCATTGTTGGGCTCCGCTGAAGGGGATGGAGCGGAAGTCCGGCATGGCGACGAACGAGGGCAGGTTGCGATTGCTGGTGCCCAGTCCGTAAGTGACCCACGCGCCTACAGAGGGATTGCCGGGAATAATAAAACCGGTGTTCATCTGAAAGACCGCGGCGGGATGGTTACCATTGTCGGATTGAACGCTGCGCACGACGGCTAAGTCGTCAGCGCATTGGGCGGTGTGCGGGAGTAACTCGGAGATTTCCCGGCCGCACTTACCGTAACGCGCGAACTTGAAGGGGCTGGCGACGAACTTTCGTGGCTTGGCAAAGAGATTGGGTTGGTCGGTCTTCTTCTCTTTGGTCCAATCCATAATTTTGCCGTTGAGCTCGGCGAGTTTGGGCTTCGGGTCGAAGGTATCCACTTGGCTGACGCCGCCTAGCATGGCGAGGAAGATACAAGCATCGGCCTTGGGCGAGTGATGGGGCTGCGGGTTGGCTTCAGCGGCTAGTAACTGGCTGAGGGCGGCACTGCTGAGCCCGAAGGCGCCTTGGGCGAAGAAATCTCGACGTTTCATCTGGTTACTCCACATAAAGAAATTCGTTCAAGTTAAAGAGGACCGCGCCCAGCGACGCCAAGCCCTCGGGGCCAGTTTTCAGCAGCGCTTCGGCGCGGGCTTGTTCGGTGGCGGAGGGTGCGCGGCCCAGGGCGAGCCAGAAAGCATCGAGTAGCGGATCAGGTGACTTCGCGAGTCGCGTGGCCAGGGCGCGAGACGCGCTGCGCGTCAGGGTGCCATTGAGCAAGGTTAAGGCTTGGGGCGCGACGATGGTGGTTTGGCGGCGAGCGCAGGAACTGCTGAGATTGGGCGCATCGAAGGTCTCGGCCATGGGCAACAGAACGCTGCGGCGCTGAATGAGATAGATACTGCGGCGGCGCTGTTCTTCTTCGGAACTAGGAAACCATTTGAAGAATTCGAAGCCTTGGGCGACGTCTGCGGGTACCGCGAACAGCACGGGAGGGCCCCCGGCGGCGAGATTGAGTTGAC
>JAYVRS010000615.1:0-5249 GCA_043776185.1 Bryobacteraceae bacterium
CCCGCCGACGAGCCCATTATTCTCGCCGCAATCGGCGTGTCATAATTTAAAGCAGGAGTTTCCACCTGTATGAAGACACTTGCCGCTTTCGCTCTCGCCTCTTCCCTGGTCCTCGCCGCCGGACCCAACACCAATACCGCTGAGGGCACCTACGTCGAAGCCCGCAACGCCGATATCTACACTGGCCCCTGCTATGCCAATTCCGAAGTCAACATGCTCGGCAATCTCGCCGTCATGGGCTGGCGTATTGAGAAAGGCACCTTCGAAGGCGTCGATCTCGCCGGACTAGGCGTCGTCGGTGTCGTTCGCGCCAACTCCACGTTGGGCGATGTCATCGTCTCGGCCTATCCGGTGCAATCCGTCCTGATCGTTGACCAGAAAGCCAACGGCGCCCAGCGCGTCGCCCTGCAAGCTTTCGCTAAACGCATGGGCGGCGACCTGTTCGGCAACGTCGTGCGTGTCGAAGTGGCTCCAGTTACTCTCGAGTTCGACAAAAACAATCTGCACTCGGTGAAGGCCAATCTGAAGGCCGGCGAGCTCGCCAGTATCGAAACCCGCCCCATCGGCGACGGCGACCATCACTGCTCGAACGAGGAAGTCTGGTACGCGCCGCTCACCAAAGTGGATCACGCCATGGCCGGCTACGCCCTGGCCCATGACTTCAAAGGCAAAGGGCTCGACGCCACATGGTCCTCGCCGCTCAAGCGCTCTGCCTTCGTCGGTAGCTTCCACTTGAACGACTAGCCTAAACCGCATCGCTGACCGCAGAGCCCCGCCAGAGCAATGGCGGGGCTTAGCATTTCTACGCTTACGGCTTCAGATACTTGCGTAAGAAAGCGTAGATCTCGGCCCGCGATTCGCGAGCCTGCTTCGTATCGATTCGATTGAAGACGTGGCCGCCGGGCGCGTTCTCATAGACTTTATACTCGAACGTCTTGCCCTCGGCCGTCAGCGCCGCCACCAGTCGCTGCACCTCCAGGTAGTTGACGTCCTCGTCGTTCGTATTCGTGTGAATGAGCAACGGCGTCCGCAGCTTCGCCACGTGCGTTACCGGCGAACGTTTCAGGTACTCCTTCACGTTGTCGCGCGCCGTCTTGCCCAGGTGATAGTCGGCCGCGAACAACTGCTCATAAGCGGCGCCTTTGTAGCCCATGCGCGCCACCAAGTCGCTCACCGGCACGCCGGCGTAGCCACAGGCGAAGCTCTCGCCATGCTCAAACAGATTCATCAGCGTGATCATCCCGCCGTGGCTCCAACCGACTAGACCGACCCGCTTGGCATCGAGGAAGCCATAGGTCTCCAGCATCCAGGCGCGCGCCGCAAACACATCGTCATTCTCGCGTCCACCATAGTCGATCGCGCGCCAGAAGGCCGCGCCATACCCGGTGCTGCCACGATAGTCGGGCGACACCACGGTGTAGCCTTCGTTGACTAGCTCGCGAACGATATGCGCACTATTCGACGTAAAGTTGGCGTGTACGCCGCCATGAACGAAGACGACCAAGGGCTGTTTTTTCGTTCGGTCCAGTTTCTTGGGGATGAACGTGTAGGCGTGAAAGATCAACGGATTGCCCGCGCCCTGGCCCGTTGCGTTCGCTTCCCTCGCCAGCGGAGGGCCGGTGATCGCCACCTTATCCACCTCGGCAATGTCGCCCAACTTGGAGTGCCAGGCGATGTCGTCGATAGCCTTCATCAACTGGTCATGGCGATGGTCGGTGGTCTCCCCCGACGCTACCGGGCGCGGGGCCGGAATCGGCGTTTGTGCCCACAAAGCAACGCCCAAAAGAGCAATGAGAATCCGCATTCCGCTAACGTAGCACGCCGAGCTTGTCCAGCGGCCAGTAGACAAAAACGGCCTTGCCGTAGATGTAGCGCCGGGGCACTGAACCCCAAGCCCGCGAGTCGTTCGACGAACTGCGATGGTCACCCATCACGAAGTATTGGCCGGGGGCAATCCGCTGCGGCGTCATCGAATTCCGGTCGCGATACTCATCGGGCACGTACTCTTCGGGCAGCACTACGCCATTGATGGAAACCATGCCTTGCTGCACTTCCACCAAGTCACCCGGCAACCCAATCACGCGCTTAATGTAGCTCTTCGTCGGGTCGCCTGGATACCAAAACACCACCATGTCGTAGCGTTGGACGTCCTTCAGGCCGAACATATAAACGAACTGATTGATGAAGATGCGCTCCTGGTCGCGCAGAGCCGGCATCATGCTGGTCCCTTCCACCTTCACGGGCCGGTAGAGAAAGAGGATGACGACGACGGCAATGATCACCGCGAGCAGGAGGTCGCGCAGCCAATAGAGCGCGCGCGTAAAGGCCGCCCTCCCGTTCGGGGTGTGCGGTGCGCGCGGCGATTCGAGAACGTTGTCTTCCATATCGATTCTTCCCGGGTGAGCCTCGCCTTAATCATACCCGCCCAACCACAAGACCCGCTCAGGCCGCGTTATTTTGACGCGTCTGCGACGGTCCTCGCATTGAGTAAGCGTTCCACCGCCGGCACCGGCAACGCGCCCATTCCTAGAAAGGTATCGTTGAATTTACGCAGACTGAAACCGGGAAGCTTCGCTTGCCGCTCACGCAACTTGACGATGGCGCGCCAGCCGGCGAAGTAAGTGGGCAACTGGACGCTCGATAGCTTCGCGCGCTGCAGCTTCGCCGTCGCCTCTTCTTTTTCCTGATAGGTGTCTTCCAGCATGAGCTTCATGGCTTGCTCATCGGTCATGTTCATGGTGTGCAGCCGCACATCCAGAATGGCGTTGGCAATCATACGAAGCTGCTGCTTCAGAAAGGTCATTTTCAATTCTGGCGAGTTACTGCGATAGCCCTGTTCGAGTAACATCTGCGTGGCGTAAACCGCCCAGCCTTCCACATAGGGTCCGTTGGAATAGGTGTTCCGCAATACCCGGCGGCCACGCGGTTCCACGCGGTTGGCCGCCTCAAACTGCACATAGTGGCCCGGCATCGCCTCGTGAATGGTAAGCAAAGCCAGCCCTTCGCGGTTGTATTCACGTAACTTCGATTCGACGCGATCGACCGGCCAATCCGCCGGAATCGGCGTCAACCAATAGGAAGCCTTCAGTTCCGGATGCAGCACCGGCGCGGGGTTGAAGCCTCCCACGCTGTAAATGCCGCGCATAAACTCCGGCGTCTCAATCACCCGCAGGTTTTTCGTGTCGCCCAGAGTCAGCAGTTGGTGGTCACGGACAAACTGCGTGGTATCGGCCAGGTCAGTGGCCGCCGTTCCGAAGTAGGCTTCCCGGGTAGGATGAAGCTGAGCGATGCGATTGAGCATGGGTCGCACGCCCTCTTTGCCCGCCAACTTTTCCATTTCCGCGCGCACCCGGGCCAACTCCGCTTCCGCATCCGCCAGCAAAGCTTGTGGCGTATCGCCATTGGCGAGCACGAGCGGGAATTTCTTGCTGTAATGGTCCGCGCCCAAACGCCAATCGCTGGTGCGCTGGCTTAAGTCAGTTTCGAGCCAAGTGTTAAACGCCCGCAGGTTCTGGATCGCGGTGGCCGCGGCCTTATCGTAGGCCTCGCGCAGTTTCTGGGGACAGCCGACGCGGATCGGTCCGTCGATCAACGCGATGTTACCCAGGTTCTCCGCCCGCGCCACGCGATTCCATATCTCGGGCGAGTCCCGCAGATTGCGCCGCGCCACCACCAGAAATTTCGGCACCACTTCCAAGCGCCGGATGATGGAGTAAAAGCGCAGATCCTCTTTGGAATAGGTGAGCGAAAACGGTGTGAAGAGCGCGTTGCCCAACGACTCGACGTAAATCGTCGGGTTGTGTTTGTAGCTTTGGATGACGTCCATTTCGAGCAGCGAGAGCTTGATCTGGTCGAGGATCAGGTCGTAGTCGGCTTGGTCCTGCGGCGAGATGCGCTCGCGCGGAATCTTGCGGAAGCCATGGTCGAAGTCGTGATAGAACGTGCGCTGCTTGCTAAGGGCCGCTTCGCTGAAGTCGTCGAGCATCTCGTCGAGAAAGTCGCCGGCGAAGCGATGGAATCCGGCGGCATTGGCGGTGACGGGTGAAAACGACAGCGTCGTATAAACAAATTCGCTGGTGTGGGACTCCAGGTTGTAAAAGCCGCGCTTACACGCGGGCAGCGTCAATAAGAGAGTGCAGACGAAAACTCGACGCAGAAAGGGCATACCTTCATTCTAACTAGCCGCGTAACTTCTCACGCACTAAAATCCACACCTTCTCCCAGGTGGTGAGCGCAATCCGTTGCTGGAGGACGTCAAAGTCGGATGCCACAATGCGATCGAGCAATTGCGAATAGATTTCGATCAACGCCCGCAACGAGGCGCGGCTACCGGAGTCCACCATCTCCACTAACGGCTTGGCTTCGTCGTAGTAGCGGCGGGCGCGCTCGGCTTCAAAGCGCATCAGGCGGCGAAACTGATCGTCGTATACCAGGTGTGCGGGGTCAACGCCAAAACGCGCCAGATCCTCGGCCGGCAAGTAGACGCGGCCGTTACCCGCGTCCTCTTGCACGTCGCGCAGGATGTTGGTGAGTTGAAAGGCGATGCCGCATTTCTCGGCCAGCGGTAACGCCTCCGGCCCGCGAAAGCCGAAGATGTGGATCACCGTCAAACCCACGACGGAGGCCACCTGATAGCAATAGCGATAGAGCTGATCGAACGTTTCGACTTCTTGAAACTCCAGGTCGGAGGTGACCCCGTCGATCATCTGATGCAGATACCCGGGTGGAATCTTGTACTTCAAGACCGCATCGTAGAGGGCGAGCCACACGGGATGAAGCGGCATCGTTTTCAGGCCGCCAAGTGCGAGGGTGAGGTCGCGCCGCCAACCCGCCAACGCCGCTTTCCGCTGCTGGACGCTCATTCCGGGGTCGTCTGACAAGTCATCACAGACCCGCATGAAGGCGTAAACCGCGCAGATGGCGTCGTGTTGCTTCTTCGAGAGCAAGCGAAACGCGTAGTAGAAGTTCTTGGCGCGTTCGCGAGCCAAGGCGCGGCACCACTCGTAAGAAACGGCGACCGGATCGCCTACGCCGCTCGGAAAGCCCATCGCGCCAAACTCCCCATCAGAATGCGCACCCGCGCGACTTTTGAAATTCCCGGCCGCGCCTTCAGCACGTCGTAACGCTCAGCGGCGATCCGGTCTAAGATGGCTAAGCCGCCGCGATTGAATAAGTCAAGGTCGAGCGACAATTGCCGGTTCACCGTCCCGACCAGGGGCAAGCCCGTCGCGAAATGTTTGCGCGCCTCG
>JAYVRS010000616.1:0-1649 GCA_043776185.1 Bryobacteraceae bacterium
CACCGCAACTGGTTTCACGGTGACTTACCGCTCTATTGGACCGACCTGCGCGAGAAGACCTTTCCGGCACCGCTCGCCGAGTTGCGCGCGACACGTACGGGGCCAGTTACTCGCGCTGAGTTCGCCGTGCGGATTGCTGCTTCCGTAGCATCTCGAAACTGAGCCGCGAGCGTCAGCGACCGGTTGTCAACTTTGCCGAACCCGCCTTCTGCGCCCACAAAATGGTTGCCATGGGCGCCCTCGGCCCACGGACTCCAAGTTGGTCGCCGTCGATCCCAACTAAGTCAGTGACTGCCGCTAAGTCGGTAGATGAGTAAGAGGCCAAGGGCTGCCAAACGCTTAGGCCGCAGTCCAATTGGAAGATACCGGTGCCGGTTGGGGTCGGGTAGTGGAAGAGCGCCACCGGCCCGCCGGAAGTCGGCAGCGCCAAGCCCCCGAGAGAAATCGGAGACTCGCCCGCGCGAAGCGGGGGCTCAGCCCGGCACTCACGAGCTACTTTACCGCCCTCCAATTCCAGCCAGCGATGGGAGTTACCGAAATAGACCTCGGCGCGTCCACCTGCGGCCCGGAGCCATGTTATGTTCGTTCCTCCGCTCCCCGAAGCTGGCGCCACGCCCTGCAACGAAGATCGCGGCACGAATTCACCCAGCAACTTTCCGTCAGCCGAAAAATGGCGAAGCGCTTGGTAGTCCCCGTTAGCCGCCTCGTCCCCTCCGCCTTCGTCCGTGCGGCCCGTGGTCAGCCAAACTGATCCATCGGAAGCTACCGCCACTCTTTCGCCGGTATAAGGGTTCAAGCGATGAATCGACGCTTGGGTCTTGCCAGGAGGGACCATGGCGAGGAACATCGTGAGGCGGCCTTCGCGGTCTATAGCCTGCCCGGTGGCGGCCACGGTTCCCGAACTGCCGAGAGCCGCATCCCAGATCCGAATCTTACTGGCCCCCGCGGGAGAGAGCGCGTACGACGCCACCTGAGCTCCTGACTTGGCGTAGACGAAAACGTTCGCGGTTCCAGCCACTGCGGTTTCGAGGACAACCGAGATCAGCTTGCCGTTGTGAAACGAGGGGCTCAGCCGGCCTTCGCTGGAAAATGCTTCCGGGAAGCTCGACCGGCTAATCTCAGGCAGGTCACTATCGGCAGCCAGTAACTGACACCCGGCAAGAATGTATATGTAAGCGCGGGTCATTTATTGGGCCCCGGCCGCGGGCTTTTTTTGAGTCCACTCAGTAACCCAATCAATGAAGCTCTTGTACCAGAGCATCGTATTCTGGGGCTTGCCGATCCAGTGGCCTTCATCGGGATAAACCAATAGCTTGGACGGTACCTTCTGCGATTGCAAGGCGGTAAAAAGCTGTAGGCCCTGGCCATAGGGCACGCGGTAATCAAGCTCACCATGAATCACCAGCGTCGGCGTCTTGAACTCACGCACGAAGTTAGAGGGAGACCAGCGCTCATGCACCTCGGGAGTCTCCCACGGCATGCCGCCGAACTCCCACTTAGTAAACCAAAGCTCTTCGGTCTCGCCGCCCATCGAACGGAGATCGTACACGCCGGCGTGGCACACCATGGCCCGGAAGCGCTGCGTGTGGCCCATCATCCAGTTCATCATGTAGCCGCCATAGGAGCCGCCGGCCGCGGCGAAGCGCTCC
>JAYVRS010000617.1:0-1649 GCA_043776185.1 Bryobacteraceae bacterium
CAGGTCAGCGATGGGGAAGGATTCGTAGTCGATGTCGGTGTAGAGTTTCGCGGTCGTTTGCATATCAGCCTCCGAGTGTAAGTTAGCATGGCGCGGCAAGGATTTAGGGTAGGCAATTGGGGTAAGTAGTTGTAGTGCAGGGAGTTAGAGAATTGTAGGTCGGCGTGATTGATCATTTCGCGGATTGGCGAAATACGGGGAACGTGGGGCTATAACTCGTCCCTTCTCTGGCGGGTGAAATAGGAGCGTTGGGGGGGGCTGGTTTCAATTTGGGACGAGATCGCGTTTCAAATTGAGCCGGAGGCGTTCCGATTTGGTCCCCGCCAGAGTGACTGACACCAGCGATTACTGACACCAGCGATTAGACCAGCGATTGCCGACGCCAGCGATTACCTAGAACGTGAGGCGAAGGGCCAGAGCACCGGTTCGGGCGTTGGACTGGAACGCCAGGTCCGGCCGCAGGAAGATCGGGTTGCCGGCGATCAGCATGCTGGTCTCCGAGGCGCCCGTGCGCGCCCGGCCATTAGCCACATTCGGGAAGCCCGGCACGAACTGCGGCGTATTGGTGAGGTTGTAGAAGTCGGCCCGGATCTGCAGCTTGAAACGTTCCGTAATGTCGAAACGCTTGCCGATGTTGAGGTCGAGGTTGTTGATCATCGGCATCCGCACCGTGTTGCGTCCCGCATTGGGGAACGTGCCGGGCCCGGCCACGATGTACCGCGCACTCGGGTTGTTTACCAGGTAACCCACCGTGGCCGCGTTGCCAAAGCCGCAAGCGGCCACCGAACTGCGGCACAACGGCGTCACCGCGCTGCCGGAATTCTCTGCGCCGGCGGGATTGAAGATCGTGCGGTCGCCGGCGTTGTCACCGTTCCGGTTCGCATCCTGCGCCGAGCGGATCGTGGCCCACGATCCGGTTTGGAACGTAAGCACCCCGGCCATGGTCCAGTTGCCGACTATGTTTTTCGCAAACCAGTTGCCGGAGCCCTTGAGCCACTGCGACTCATACACCGGGGCGAAAGTGAAACGATGGCGGTGGTCGAGCGCACTCGACGCCCGCTCGGGCTTCAGATTGCCAAAGTCCTGCGGACGCCGGGGCGTGGTGACGGTACTAAACAACGCGGCCGTGGAATCGTCAATGTTGTGCGACCACGTGTAGGAGGCAATGTACGTCAGACCGTTCGTGAAGCGCTTATTCAACTGCAGCGCCAAACCATGGTAAGAGGACTGGCCCCATTGCTGGAAGCTCGTAATCGGGGACGTGAAGCCTGCCGTCTGGAAGCGGTTGGCCGGATTGGCCGGCGGCAGCGGGAAGTTGGCCAACGTTTGGGGCAGAGCATCGAGTTGCGCGGCACTGGGGCGCTCATTGAACAGCGGCAACTGGTTCGCCGCCGAGGTGACACTGGCCGGCCGGTTCAGCTGTACCTGGATGGGCAGGCGCAGTCCGCGCGTGCCGAGGTAACGCGCCTCGATTGTATAGTCCTTGCGGAACACACGCTGTGCGCCAAAATTCCACTGCAACGAGTAAGGCCGGTCCTGCCGCGGGATAAACGAAGAGGTCAGGCGCCGGGCTACTGTCGGGTCGGTGATCGGACGGGCTTCGGCGCGCACGCCGCCCTGCCCGAGGAAGTTCGGCTGGTCCGGCCGCT
>JAYVRS010000618.1:0-1649 GCA_043776185.1 Bryobacteraceae bacterium
ATGTTTAGCTACTAACGGAACGCCAAGAAGGAGATCAATCCGATGCCCCAAATCGATCAGAATCGCATCACCGGTACCCAGTTCTGGCGTCGTCCGCAACTGGATCGCCGCTTGTTTTTCAAGCATCTCGGCTCCGCGGTAGGCGGCTATATGCTGATGCCTTCGCGACCCGCGGAAACCGTGGCCCGCGCGGCGGCCACACCCATCAACAAAGCGAAGAACGTAATCTTCGTCATGATGCGAGGCGCGCCCAGCCATACGGATACCTTCGATTTGAAGCAGGGTCCGTGGCTGCCGGCTAACTTCAATCCGACCACCTACGACGGTATGGCCTTCCCGCAGGGCTTGTTTCCCAAGCTCGCCGAACAGATTGACCATGTGGCGCTGATGCGCTCCGTAAAGCCTTGGGTGGTCGTCCACCAACTGGGGCAGGATTGGGTGGAGATTGGCCGCAACCCGATTAGTGGTTTGTCGCGCATTGCGCCGCACATCGGTTCCGTCGTGTCGCTGGAACTGGGCGACCGCACCAAACCCCTGCCGGCCTTCGTGAACCTCAATACCTCCAATGGGCCCAGTTCAGGCTATCTATCCCCGGTAAACGCGCCCTTCTACATTTCGCCCAATGGCGCCAACCTGCCTAACACGCGTCACCCTGACGCGCAGGCCGCCTTCGACCGGCGTTTCGCGCTGATGCAGGACTTGGACAGCGAAATTCGCGCCGCCTCCACCTTGAATCCGGCTGGCGAGGAGATGGAGCAGTTCAATACGGCCGCCCGCAAGCTGATGTACAGTCCTGACGTCGATAAGATCTTCGTCTTCGACACAGCCGAGAGAGTCCGTTACGGCAATTCCGGTTTCGGCAACGCCTGCATCACCGCGCGTAACTTACTGCGGTCGGGCTTAGGCACGCGTTTCGTGCAGATCAATGTCGGCAGTTGGGATAACCATGCGAACATCTACACGGGTCCATTGAACGCGGCGAACCCCGCGTCACTGGGCCGCTCCTTCGACTCGGGGCTGGGCACTTTGATCCAGGATCTGGCGGCCGATGGTCTGCTGGATAGCACGCTCGTGATTGCCATGGGCGAGTTCGGACGCACGGTGGGTGCGCTCAACATCACCGGCGGGCGAGACCACTACGCCCAGCAGAGCGTGCTGGTGGCGGGGGCCGGGGTGCGCGGCAAACGGGCCATCGGCGAGACCGATGCGGGAGGCCGCGGCATTCTCGACTACGGCTGGAAGAACGATCGGCCGATTCGCACCGAAGATATCGAGGCCACCATCTACTCGGCACTCGGCATCAACTGGCTCACCATTCGTCGCGACGATCCCTTTGGCCGCGGCTTTGAGTATGTCCCCGAAGCCAACACCGGCGCTTACGAGCCGGTCAACGAACTCTGGAGTTAGTTCAGCAGTTCGGCGACGCTCACGGTGAAGCCGGGCAGCAGCGGCGAATCGAGGACTTCGCTTCCGCGCAGGAGGCGTATGCCCGAGTCTTTCTGGACGAAGAGTTCGCCATTTTCGGGATCGAGCAGCCACACCTCCTGGCTACCGGCGCGTAGGTAGTCGAGAGCCTTGCGGTGCAGCTGAATCGCCAGTTCCGAAGGCGAAATGACTTCCACGGCGATGTCGGGAGGAAACGGCACGGG
>JAYVRS010000619.1:0-5241 GCA_043776185.1 Bryobacteraceae bacterium
CGGAATCCTTATAGGCTTTCACCCCACCCTGAGTGGCGGGGGAAGCCTTCTTGGGGGTTACTTTCTTCTCTTGGGCACTCAGCGCCACAGCGCTACAGGCGATGACTAACATCCACTTACTCATTGAGAGATTCCTTTTCTGCGGCGCACTAAGGCTACCGCGCCCAACATCGATCCGGTGAGGAGGATCGTGGCCGGCTCCGGGACTGCAGCGTCCTGAACGGAAAACGTATCCACCCCGATGTAATTACCGTTAATGCTAACATCGTCGATCAAATACCGGAAAGCAATTCGGCCCGAAGTAGCTCCGCCCAAGCCGCTCAAAGTAATGGTCTGTATAGTCCAGCCTTCGGGATAACCGCTTGGTGCATAAGTGGAATTGATATCAAGCAGGAGCGTGGAGAAGTCGCCCACAGCCGCGGCCCCGGCACCGACATTTGTGCTGGCTCCGTTCGTGCTGAGCCGTACTTGCAGCCGATCCGGCAGCGGCGACCCGGTCTCGGTGCGCGTGTAGAAAGTAACCGTGAATCCTTCGCCCAAGGAGACGACGGGTGCGATCAGCCAATTGCTGATAGCGCCGCTGCTGGAGTTCAGGAAGTTTGCTGCGGCATAGGAAGTTGCCACGCCGGAGTGGGCTCCGAAGACGCCGCTGTTGCCTTGAAACCAACTGGTCCCGCCCGCGGGACTAGTGCTCTGGTTATTAATCACCCAGCCGTTGGTCACCGCCACCGATAGGTCGTCAAAATTTTCCACCAGTAAGTTAGCTGACCAAGCTGGGCTAGTGGCCAGCCCCAGTAAGCAAGCGGTGATGCACGCCTTGCGTGTCGACAGTATCCTCATGAGTTTATCCCTCTTTACCTTTACTGGACCCATAGTCCTTCGCTCGTATCCCAGAATTTCCCGACCCCCCACAGGAGCCTCCCCCGGAATTCCCACTCGCTTTCGCAGCGGGGACAGAGGACAGTAGGCCGACGAAAGCAATCACAATAATTGGATCGGCCAGATGAGTATGCCTTTGGGGTACACCGTGGTTCAATAACCGGCAGTCCCATTTGCGGTCGCCATTTACTCGAAAGTACTGTGAGACTTAGGTACTAAGAGTTCGAGGCCAGTTAGTGCCTGGCCTCACCCTCGGCAGGAATATTCGGTGTCCTGTATTTAGGATGGCAGGCGAGGTCAAGAAAACGAGGTGGTTTGGCTGGCGCGTGCCGATGGAAGTGATTGGTTTGCGGAGGGTTGGCGATTTTTGGATTTGCTGTGACCGGGTAAGCGTCGGCGATGCCTATTCAAGAAACAAAGCCCTGGCCTCGCGAGCAACGCTAGAATCAAAAGACGGTGCCCGATCTCGTACAAGTCGAACAACGCATGCGCGAGGACTGGAATGCCCGCGCCGGCGAAGATGCCTATTACTACGTCGCTTTTGGCCGGCGTGATCAGGCCGATGGCGAATTCGAGGACACCGGCATCGAAGTCGTCGCCGGCCTCGAGTGGGAGCTGAAGCGCGTCCCCACCACCCATCCCCGCGCCCGTCGCGCCCTCGAAATTGGCTGCGGACCCGGTCGCCTCATGCGCCCCATGGCCAAGCACTTCGGCGAAATCCACGGCGTCGATGTCGCCGACGCCATGATCGTCCGCGCCCGTGAACGGCTCGCCGGAATTCCCCATGCCCACGCCCATGTCGGCACCGGCTCTGACCTTGCCCAGTTCGCCGACCAGAGCTTCGATTACGTCTACTCCTATGCCGTCTTCCAGCACATCCCCTCGCGCGATGTGGTCTTCAATTACCTCAACGAAGCGGTGCGAGTGCTGAAACCCGGCGGCCTGGTTCGCGCCCAAGTGAATGGCTTGCCGCCGGAAGCCCGCGTCTACGATACCTGGAGCGGGGTCCGCATCACGCCCCCCGAAATTCGCGACTTTTGCCGCGCCCATGGCCTCTTGCTGCTCGCCCTCGAAGGCACCCACACCCAATACATGTGGACTACCTGGCAAAAGCCCGGTCCCGGCATGGATTCGCCCGTAGGACCCGTAAGAGTCAGGCGCATCACCAACGCCGACTCGTCCGAGCCCGTCGCCCCCCCCAGTGGCCGGTTCGCCTCCATTTCGGCTTGGATCGAAGGCCTTCCGCCCCTCGCCGATCTCCTTTCGCTCGACCTCCAAGTCGCCGGCCTGAGCGCCACGCTCACCTACCTCGGCCGCCCGGAAGCCGACGGTCTTCGCCAGTTGAACGCCATTCTTCCGCCGGGGCTCCAAACCGGGCTGAACCCGGTCACATTATCCTGGAAGGGCCAACCGCTCGCCAAGAGCCGCCTGCGAATCGTCCCCATGCCGCCGCCGGTGCCCCGCATCCTGGAAGCCGCCGATGGCGTAAATCTGCTCTCCGGCCGTCGCATCGTCTCGCGCTCCATCAAGCTCTTCCTCGAAGAGTGCGCCCACCCCGAAGAGCTCGACATCCGCATCAACGGGGCAGGAGTGCTCGACAAAGACGTCTTTTGTACCGACCCCATGCCGCCCCGCCATGAGGTGAATTTCCGCATTCCCGCTGACGTTCCCTTGGGCCCCTTCCAAGTGAACCTGCAATATCACGCCCGCCGCTTCGCACCCCTTCATTTCGAACTCTTGTAGGGAATCCCCACGGGGGCTGGCCCGTTCGCCATCGTGGGGAGCCTATCCCCCTAGCTGGGCAAAGTTTTCCTGCGAAATCGCCGGTTTTCCACCGCGTTCAAGGCTTTATCCACAATCCAGCGGGCTACACTCAAGGCCTTAAGGGATTGGATTCGTTTCTAAGGGGAACGCCTGAAGGCTCATCTGTGACGAAAACGTGAAGATGTTGGTCTCGGATACCCGCAAATGTATGCACCATCTATAGATAAAGTCCTTGACGGACCACTACATGTTGGGGCATTATCGTAAGGTTCACCCGGCCTGCGTCTAGAATAGACCCGGGTCAAAACTATAAAAATAAGAACATCAGAAGGAAGAATCAATGGGACAGTTGGCCGTCGCACTCAGTGCGAAGTTAAATACGCCGAAAAAGCCGCTACTGAAAGAACAACGTAGTGGAATTTCGTTCCCCCGCTATTTTACGGCCCGGCTCGACAACGGTCGGACACCTTACGACGAGATTCAATGGGAGCGGCGCACCGCCTCCATTGGCAACGATAAAGGCGCGGTGATCTTCGAACAGCGCGACGTTGAGATTCCGAAGGATTGGTCGCAGACCGCCACCAACATTGTCGCCAGTAAATATTTCCACGGCAAAATGGGCTCGCCCGACCGCGAGACCAGCGTCCGTCAATTAATACATCGCGTCGTCGACACCATCTCCGAGTGGGGCATCGCCGACCGCTACTTTAAGTCCCTCACGGACGCCGAAAATTTCCGCAGTGAACTCGCTCACCTGATGCTCACCCAGAAGGCCTGCTTCAACTCGCCCGTATGGTTCAACGTCGGCGTGCGCGGCGAGAAACGCGGCTACGGCTGGTATTGGGACGAAAACACGCAGGCCATTCACAAGTTGAAGCCTGAGGATTCGCGGCCGCAATGCTCGGCTTGCTTTATTGTCTCGGTAAAAGATTCGCTCGAATCCATCCTGGACCTCGCCAAGACCGAAGGCATGCTCTTCAAGTGGGGCTCGGGCACCGGCTCTAATCTCTCCAGCCTGCGCGAAGAGAACGCCATCCTTTCCGGTGGCGGTCGCGCCTCCGGACCGCTCAGCTTCATGAAGGGCTTTGACGCGTTTGCGGGCGTTATCAAAAGCGGCGGCAAAACCCGTCGTGCGGCCAAGATGGTCGTCTTGAATGCCGGGCATCCGGACATCGAAAACTTCATCTGGTGCAAGGCTAAGGAAGAGAAGAAAGCGCACACACTGATTGAGCAAGGCTATGACTCGTCGCTCGACGGCGAAGCCTACGGCTCGGTCTTTTTCCAGAACGCCAATAACTCCGTGCGCGCCAACGACGAGTTCATGCAGGCTTGCGAAAACGACACCGACTTCTGGACCAAAGCAGTCGGCACCGGTACGCCGGTAAAGCGCTTCAAAGCCCGCGATTTGCTGCGTGAGATTGCCGACGCCACCTGGCGCTGCGGCGACCCCGGCATGCAGTTCGATACCACCATCAACACCTGGCACACGTCCAAGAACACGGCCCGCATCAACGCTTCGAACCCCTGCTCCGAGTACATGTTCCTCGACGATTCAGCTTGCAATCTGTCGTCCTTGAACCTGATGAAGTTCCTCTCGCCCAGCGCCGAGTTCGACGTGGAGGCCTTCCGCCACGCGGTTGACACGATGATCGTCGCTCAAGAGATCCTGGTCGACAACGCCTGCTATCCCACTGATCGCATCGCCCAGAATTCGCACGACTACCGCCCGCTCGGCCTGGGCTTCGCCAACTTAGGCGCCATGCTGATGGCGATGAGCGTCCCCTACGACTCTGACCATGGCCGCGACCTGGCCGGCTCCATCAGCGCCGTCATGTGTGGCCAAAGCTACCTCTCCTCGGCCCGTATCGCCGACGCCGTCGGCCCTTGCCAAGGCTACGCCCAGAACGAAGAGCCGTTCCTCGATGTGATTCGCATGCACCGCGATGCCTGTAAGAAAATCAACCCGGCCAACATCTCGCCCGAACTCTATAAGGGTGCCTGGGAGTGCTGGACCAACGCCTACGAACTCGGCCGTTCGGCCGGCTATCGCAACGCGCAAACCACCGTCATCGCGCCCACCGGCACCATCGGCTTCATGATGGATTGCGACACCACCGGCATTGAGCCTGACCTGTCGCTGGTGAAGTACAAAAAGCTCGTCGGCGGCGGCGTCATCAAGATCGTCAACCAGACCGTGCCCCAGGCTTTGCTCAAGCTCGGCTACCGCCCGGCGCAAGCCGACTCCATCGTGAACCACATCGATTCCACGGGCACCATTGAAGGCGCGGCCCACGTAAAAGAAGAGCATCTCGCCATCTTCGACACCTCCTTCCGCCCGGCCAACGGCCAGCGCTTTATCCACCACATGGGCCACGTCAAGATGATGGCCGCCGTGCAGCCGTTCATCTCCGGTGCGATCTCGAAAACGATCAACATGCCGGAAGAGTGTACGGTAGAAGAGATCATGAACGCCTACCTCGAAAGCTGGCGCTTGGGTCTCAAAGCCGTCGCGATTTATCGCGATAACTCGAAGCTCGCGCAGCCGCTCTCTTCGGGCTCGTCCAAGGGCGAAAAGAAGTCGAACGCGCAGCTGGCCGC
>JAYVRS010000620.1:0-1644 GCA_043776185.1 Bryobacteraceae bacterium
CCTCAATTTCTGAACTCCTGTCCTAGCCAAATCATCTACCCTAGAGGAAATATGCGCTCCCTCCTTGTGCTTCTCGCGGCCTCGGCCGCCTTCGCCCAATCTAAGTTCGAGATGTGGCCCGGTGCCGTCTACGATCCCGCCGTGCCCACCGTACAAAAGGTTTTGGCCTTCGCCCCCGGCGAGCGCATCGCCGCCCCCGACGAACTGGTCCGTTATTTTGAAGCCTTGGCCGCCGCCCAGCCCAACCGCATTAAGCTCTTCGACTATGCCCGCTCCTGGGAGAAGCGTCGCCTGATCTATGTCGCCATTGGCTCGGAAGCGAACATCCGCCGGCTCGCCGAAATCCAAGCCGGCATGAAGCGGCTAGCTGACCCGCGCAAGACCTCCTCCGCCGACGCCCAAAAGCTCGTCGCCACCCTGCCCGCCGTCATCATGCTTTCGCACGGCGTGCACGGCAACGAAATCTCCAGCTGCGACGCCGCCATGATGACCGCCTACCATCTGCTGGCCGCCCGCAACGATACCACCGTCGCCGCCATCTTGAAAGACGTCGTCGTCCTAATCGATCCGTCGCAGAACCCCGATGGCCGCAATCGCTTCGTGCAAAACTTCACCATCGCCGAGGGCCTGGAACCGGACGGCTCCCCCGTCTCGGCCGAGCGCAACGAGCCTTGGCCCGGTGGCCGCACCAATCACTATTACTTCGACATGAACCGTGATTGGTTTGCCCTCACCCAGCCCGAAACCATCGGGCGCATCAAGATGATGCAAGAGTGGTTCCCGTTGGTCTTCGTCGACCTGCATGAGATGGGCACCGACTCCAGTTACTTCTTTGCCCCCGGTGCCGCGCCCTTCAATCCTCACCTCACCAAGAATCAGCTCGAGTCGCAAGCCCGTTTTGGCGTGGGCAACGCCAAGTACTTCGACAAATTTGGCTTCAGCTACTTCACGCGTGAAACCTACGACGAGTTTTATCCCGGCTACGGCGCCAGTTGGCCCTGGTTCTATGGGGGCGTCTCGATGACTTACGAAAACGCTTCCGTGCGCGGCCTGAAGGCCATGCGCAGCGACGAAACATTGTACGAATACAATGTTTCCGTCCAGAAGCACTTCGTCGCTTCCATTGCCACCTGCGAAACCGCCGCGCGCGACCGCCAACGCCTACTCGACAGCTTCTACGCTTACCGTCAAAGTGCCATCGACGAAGGCACCAAAGAGCCCATCAAAGAGTACATTCTGCCCCGCCTTGGCGATGTCTCCTCGGTGGACAAACTCGCCGCCAATCTGGCGGCCCAGGGCGTGGAGGTGAAGCGCTCAACGGCTCCATTTACCAACGGCGGTAAGAACTTCCCCGCCGGCAGTTACGTCATCGCCATGGCCCAACCCGCCAAGCGCTTCATCCGCACCTTGCTCGACCCCAACACGCCCCTCGAAGAAGGCTTCCTTCTCGAACAGGAACGCCGCCGCAAGCGCAAACTGCGCGACCAGATCTACGACGTTACCGGCTGGAGCCTGCCGCAGATGTTTAACATCGACGCGGTAGGCACCACCATCGCCTCCCCGGGAGCTTTTGAGATGGTGAAGCCCGGCGAGTTACCCATGGCCAAAGCACCCGCCCGCGCCGCCGTCGCCTATGTGATCCCT
>JAYVRS010000621.1:0-1644 GCA_043776185.1 Bryobacteraceae bacterium
TATAACAAAGTCGACTTCGTGTTCAACTACTAACCGGGAGATTCATCATGCGCCACGAAAAGAAATTCCTAAAATCCTTTCTCAAAAATCCCCATGCGACACAGCCGTTCTTTGAGCGCCCCTATCTGTCGCGCCGCGCCTTCTTTCAAGCGGGTGCCGGCGTGGGTGGCATGTTCCTCGCCGGACGGCCGGCTTTGGGGCAAGACGTCATCAAACGCGGTGGCGCGGCGACCAACGGTAAAGCCAAGAATGTCATCTTCATTCTGCTGGCCGGCGCGCCTTCGCACGTCGATACCTTCGACTTTAAAGATGGGCCCGACACGCCCATGGCCTTGATGAAGCCTGACACCATCAACGGCGTTCGCTTCCCCGTGGGCTTGATGCCGAAGCTCACCAACAACCTGTCGGACCTGGCCATTGTGCGTTCCATTCAGCCCTGGGCCCTGCAACATCAGTTGTGCCAAACCTGGCTGCAAATTGGCCGCTCACCGGCGGGCGTGCTGGGGGATGTCGCCCCAAATATCGGCACCATCGTGGCCATCGAAAAAGAAGCCGAACGCAAGCCCGGGCAGGTTTTTCCCACCTTCCTGTGCCTCAACTCCGATGGTGCCATCGGGCCTGGCTTCTTATCGGCCGATTACGCGCCTTTTAAGATCACCGCGCCCGCCAACACCGCCGCCAGCGGCCTGCCGGATACGGTCAACCCCGATGGCCAGACGCGCTTCGATGCCAAGTGGAACCTGCTGATGTCCCTGGATAAGCCGCTGCGCACGGCGAACCCCTTCAGCCGCGAGATGCAAGACTACGACAACTTTTACCAGAACGGCCGCGGCCTGATGTTCAATAACCAGGTGAACAACGCCTTCCGCCTGACGCCGGCCGACGCGGCTCGCTACGGCAATACCGCGTTTGGAAACTCGTGTCTCACGGCGGCCAGCGTTCTGGCGGCTCAGGGTGGCACCCGGTACGTCCAGATCACCTTGGGCGGCTGGGACAATCATCAAAACATTTATGCCAATAATGTTTTGCCGGCCAACCTGAAGCTGGTCGATGACGGCTTGTCCGCGCTGATTGGTGACCTCAAAAAAAGTGGCCTCTTTAACGAAACCCTCATCGTCATGATGGGCGAGTTTGGCCGTACGCCTGGCAAACTAACCGCCACGGCGGGCCGCGACCACTTCGCCCAGCAGTTCGCAGTCTTCGCTGGCGCTGGCATTCGCGGGGGGCGCGCCATCGGTGCCACGAGTGAGCAAGGCACGGAAACAGTGGACTCCGGTTGGAGCCGCCAGCGCAACATCCGCATGGAAGACGTCGAAGCCACCATCTATTCCGCGATGGGTATCGACTGGGGTACGGTTCGCTACGACGACCCCTTCAAACGCGGCTTCTACTATGTTCCTGAGCCGCGCGGCGACGACCCTTACGCGCCGATTGAAGAGCTCTGGAAGGCCTAAGCGCGCTCAAAGTACTCGCCGCCGCCGCCGCCGGTGCTGAGCCGAAAGGGCTTGGTACTAAACGAGCAGAAAACCAGCGTGCGGAATTCCCTGGCAGAGTCCTTTAACTTTGTGGTTATTCGCTTCCACGTCCTGGTTTCTTCCTTGGGTACGGGTGGGTCCGTGCCCCGACGCGCTGGTACAGGGGTGT
>JAYVRS010000622.1:0-1639 GCA_043776185.1 Bryobacteraceae bacterium
CGCGAATGGCTCTGCTACCTGAATCGGTGCCTGCAAAGGCGCACCCACCCGCTCCACTAACTCGGCGTCGCCATCCAGCGCCGCTTCGGCCAACTCCTGAATCTCGTCCAGGGTGGCCTCTTTATCCACCAACCCCGTATCGATCACCCGGACTTCGTCCCCAGGCAGCGGTCCGCGCTCTTCCGCCAGCGCCTCTTCCAGTTCCACGGTCTCCAGTTCCCGATCCGGTACATGAGCCAGTACCTGAACGGGAATCGACTCAATAAACCGCGACGACCCACGCGAAGGGGCCGGCGTCTGTTCGCGCGGAGCCGCTTTCAACTGCGTGTATTTGCGCAGCGATTCGCCCGGCAGCAGCACCAGATCTTTGGTGGGCGGCACATAGGGCTCATCGGCGTCATCGCCATCCCCGGCCGTCAAATCCTCCGACTCATCGGTTACCGGAGCGCCAAACTTCGAATCCGGAAAGCCACTGCGGCCACGGCCACGGCGGCGACGGCGCCGCCGCTCTTCCTCACTCTGGCTATCGGTCAAACTGGCCTGATTAGCGGCCTGGGTCGTCACAATCGGACCCATCACCGGTGGAATCGAAAACGGCGCCGCCCCATAGGGGTTGTCCAGACTCAGCGCATCCGCCTCACCGCCGAATTCGCCACCCAACGCCGGCGTTGCGGCATCCATCGCCGGCAAAGTTCCTCCCGTCGACGGGCCACCAGAACGGCCCTGATAACGGCCATCGCGCCGGCCCCGATCCCCACCGCGATCGCCACGGCCTCCGCGATCCCCGCGCCCGCCACGGTCGCCTCGATCACCACGGTCGGTCCGCTCCCCACTCACCTCACTCGTGCCGCCCGCCGCACTCTGGCCTAGCGAACCAACACCGCGCGGCTTATCGTCGGCAAATTCCTCATTCTCCTCAAAAAAATCGGACACGTACAAAAACGTGTCCCGTTCGAGCCCCAAATTAACAAAAGCCGACTGCATCCCGGGAAGCACGCGCGTGACGCGGCCCTTGTGGATACTGCCGGCTAGGGAATACTCTTGCGCCCGTTGAAAAAATACTTCGACGAGTTGATCGTCCTCAATCAGCGCGACCCGCGTTTCGTGCCGGTCCGCGGAAACTACCATCTCTTTGCCCATGTGGCAATCCTCTTCAATTCTCCGGCTTAGCCATGCGGGCGAAGCGGCGAAGCGAGGGCAGGGGCGAAGGGGCTCACATATTCTAGCGGTGAAAAGAAAGTCTCAAGAGGCTTTGAGGCCATCTCAAAACGAACTCACCGTGTCACGCGCCCATTGATAAACAACAGGTGCCGTGGCAACGCCGGGAGGTGAAGCGAACTATTAGGCTCCGTTTACCTTCGACGCGCAAAAATCGTGGCGAACCGAATCGCACTTGAGTCGCTCCGGCTTGGCGATCTGGATCAGCCGGGCTCCATCGTACTACCTTATACAGGCATGTTAAAAGAATCCCACCCTCCTTACAGAAGGGTCGACTCCGGTTAGCTAAACAATCTCTGGGACCGGACATTCATCACGAGTCCCAACATAATAAAAACTGCCAAAGTGCTCGTCCCCCCGTAGCTCATCAGCGGCAGGGGAATCCCGACCACCGGCATTCGGTTAATCACCATCCCTACAT
>JAYVRS010000623.1:0-1638 GCA_043776185.1 Bryobacteraceae bacterium
TTACGCTTTATTGAGCAACTCGGCGTGCGCAATGTGCTGATCGATTCACGCCCGGCCATCAGCGAGGAGGAGTTGCAGCAGCGCCGGCGCAGTTCACCAGGCTTAACCGAGCGTGACGTGCGCATTCTCGAAGCCAACATCGACGCGCTGGAAACGCTCTCCGCCCGGCGCACGCTGCATCCGGCGCGCGTATTGCCTAAGCCCTCGGCCGATACGCCGGAGTTACTCGGCGTGCGGCCATCCTATGGCATCATTCATAATTTGCGGCCGGTGGAGGGCGCTTTCTTCACCCCGGCGCAGGATGCGGCCAGTAGCGCGGTCTGCGTGCTGGGCCAATCGGTAAAAGTAAGTCTGCTCGGTTATGGTCCTGCGGTCGGCAAGCATATTAAGTTGAATGACTCCTGGCTCGAAGTGGTGGGTGTATTGGCCGAGACCGTGCCTTCCACTTCCGGTAAAGGCGCGGGCGGTAAGATGGAGGATTTGAATAACATCGTCTATGTACCGCTCAATAGTTTTCAATATCGCTTTTGGGACATGAGCAGTTACTTAAAAGATCCGCTGGACGGCATTGACTTACGCTTGAAGCCGGAGGCGGACTCCGTGGAAGTGGCCAAGGTGGTGGCGGCCGTACTAAACTCGACGCACAACAACACCCAGGATTTTACCGTCACGATTCCGGCGGCTTTGCTCGAACAACAGAAGCGCACGCAAACCATCTTCACCTACGTGATGGTGGCCATCGCCGCGATTTCGCTACTCGTCGGCGGCATCGGCATTATGAACATTGTGCTGGCCACGGTGCTGGAGCGCACGCGCGAAATCGGCATTCGCCGCGCCACCGGTGCGCGCCGCAAAGACATCGTAAGGCAGTTTCTGACGGAGAGCGTGATGATCTCCACCGGCGGTGGCTTGCTAGGCGTGGCCTTCGGATTCTTCCTCAGTTGGCTGATCGCGCGCACTGCCGAGTGGAAGACGATTGTGACCCCGGAATCGGTGATTATTGCCTTCACGGTCTCGGTAGCGGTAGGGGTACTGTTCGGCATTTATCCGGCGGTGAAGGCTTCGGAGATCAACCCGATTGACGCGTTGCGGTACGAGTAGCTGCTGCACCAAGGCGATGGTTCATGTATGATGTCGCCTGCATGACATCTTTTCACGTCGTATGGCTTATCGCAGCCGCAGCCCTCGCGCAGGAGATCAAGAATCCACACACCACGGTGGCTGACGTGGCGGCGGGGTCGCGGATCTTCCGCTCCCATTGTGCCGATTGCCATGGTTTGGCCGGCCAAGGCGGCAAGGGGCCTGACCTCACCACCGGCGTGCTCTTCCATGGTTCGAGCGATGCCGCGCTGCTGAAGAACGTGTCAGACGGTATTGAGGGCACGGCCATGCCCAGTAGCTTTTTCTCGGAGGATCAGGTGTGGCAGGTGATCGCCTTTGTGCGCACGCTGGCCAAGGCCGGGTCAGCGAAAGCGCCGCCCGGCAATGCCACGCGGGGCGGAATGTTGTTCGCCTCCCGAGGCTGCGCGGGCTGTCATTTGGTGAAAGGCGTGGGCGGAGTGAATGGGCCGGACCTCTCGTTCGTCGGCTCCCAACGGCCACCCGATCAATTGCGTAAGTCGATCCTTGAGCCCAATG
>JAYVRS010000624.1:0-1638 GCA_043776185.1 Bryobacteraceae bacterium
CGAACGCGTGCTCCGCCAATCGCTCGTCAAGATGCGCTTCGACGACATGATGGCCAAGGCCGGCATCGAGGAAGCTCTGCGCCGCCTCGGCATCCGCCAAGCGCTGAGCAGCGTCATCCCGCGTCTGGCCTACTTCCTCATCCTGCTGATCCTGGCCCGTACGGCCGGCGATGCGCTGGGGATGGAGGCGATTTCCAACGCGATCGGGGCGTTCTTCGCCTACCTTCCGAATATCTTTGCCGCCGTCGTGCTGCTGATTTTAGGCAGCACGGCCGGCCAATTTGTGGGCCAGATTGTGTCCCAATCCGCCGAAAGCGCCGGCATCGATTTCGCGCCCGCCTTGGGCAAGCTGATGTCCGGCGCAATACTCTTCGTGTGCGCGATGATGGCCATCGGCCAACTCAAGATCGATACGGAAATCGTCCGCATCGTTACGACGCTGGTGTTGGGCGGCGCCGCTCTGGCCTTCGGTCTCTCCTTCGGTCTCGGCACCCGCGACGTGGTGCGCAATGTGGCGGCCGGCTTCTACGCTCGCAAGGTTCTGGTGATGGGGAAGCCTTTGGAGATTGCTGGACAACAGGGCGTCTTGAGCGCCATCACGGCCACCCACATTGTGCTTCAGTCGGAAGGCCGCGCCACCACCGTCTCGAACGCCACCGTCCTCGACCATATTGCCAAGCAATAAGTTCGCCGCCCAAATTAAGTGAACAGAGTCGTCTGGTCGGTGGGACGGCCGCCGGTGCGGCGCACGTTGAAGTATTCGTAGGCGCGATCGGTTCCCATGCGGCCGCGGGGCGTGATTTGGATGAAGCCCAACTGGATGAGATAGGGCTCATACACCTCAGCAATGGTATCGGCTTCTTCGTCGATGGAGGCGGCCACGGTGGACAGCCCGACGGGCCCGCCGCCGTATTTTTCGAGGATGGTGAGCATGATCTTGCGGTCGATCTCGTCTAAGCCGAAACGATCGACATCGAGTAAGTCGAGCGCCGTGCGGGCTACCACGGGGTCAATGGAGCCGCGGGCTCTAACTTGGGCATAATCGCGCACCCGGCGTAGTAAGCGATTGGCGATGCGCGGCGTGCCACGGCTGCGGCGAGCGACTTCGAGTGCCGCCTCGTCGTCAATCGGTACGCTGAGTAACTTGGCTGACCGCTGGACAATTAACTGTAAGTCGGCGGGAGCGTAGGGTTCGAGGCGCAGCACCAACCCAAAGCGGCTGCGCATCGGCGCACTTACTAAGCCTTGCCGCGTGGTGGCCCCAATGCAAGTGAATTTTGGCAGATTAATCGAATGGGTGCGCGCGCCCGGACCCTGGCCGATCAGGATGTCGACGCGGTAATCCTCTACCGCCGCGTAGAGCATCTCCTCGATCGCCTTATCGAGCCGGTGGATTTCGTCGACAAAGAAGACCTGCTTGGGCTTGATGTTGGTGAGGACGCCGGTGAGGTCGAGCTTCTTTTGCAGGACCGGGGCCGAAGTCTGTTCGAAGTGGACGCCGAGTTCGTTGGCGATGAGGGCGGCGAGAGTCGTTTTGCCTAAGCCGGGCGGGCCGTAGAGAAGGACATGATCGAGGGCTTCGTCGCGCAGGCGAGCGGCCTCGATGGCAATGCTTAGATTCTCTTTGAGCTTCGGTTG
>JAYVRS010000625.1:0-1637 GCA_043776185.1 Bryobacteraceae bacterium
AATGGAATGTCGGTTGCGAAAAATGCCACGGGCCCGGATCGGCGCACACCAAGAAACCGGTGCGGGACACCATCGTCAATCCGGCGCGACTTAGTGCGAACCGGGCGAATGATGCTTGCATTCAATGCCATTCGCAGGGTAAGCCGTTGACCAATCCCATTGCCGGACGTCATTACGATTGGCCCGTGGGTTACGACGTCACCAAGAGCCTCGGCGACTACTGGGAGTTAGAAGAGCATAAACTCGGCGAGACCACCTTCACTCACTTCGCCGATGGCACCGCCCACAAAAACCGCATGCAAGGCAACGACTTTGTGCAAAGCGCCATGTACACCCATGGCATCACTTGCTCCAGCTGTCACGATCCGCACGGCACGGCCAATAATGCCGACTTACTCAAACCGGCCACCGCCGTTTGTCTTACCTGCCATGGGCCGAATTCACCGAACGGTCCGCATACGGCCACCATTGAACAACATACGCATCACTTGGCCGCGTCGACCGGAAATGAGTGTGTAAACTGCCACATGCCGAAGATTGAGCAGACCATCGCCAACGTAAATGTCCGCAGCCATACCTTTAAGTTTATTCCGCCATCAATGACCGATAAGTTCAAGATTCCCAATCCCTGCACCACTTGCCACACCGATAAGTCGACTAAGTGGGCTACGGAAGAGCTAAAGAAATGGCCCGAAGTATCGCACTGGCGCGTGGCGGGGAAGTGATGGTTTCGTCAGAGGTCCAGCTGAATCCAAGCTGGTGCGTGGTCGCTCGAGTTTTCTTCGCCCCGCACCCAGCGATCCACGCCCCCGTCCACTAGCCGCTCAGACACAATCGGCGACAGTAAGAAGTGATCGAGCCGCATGCCCTTATCGGCCGGCCAGCGCTGGCGTTCATAATCCCAAAACGTCCAGAGCGGGCCATCCGGGTGCAGCGTGCGCAGAGCGTCCGTCCAACCTTGGGCCAGCAAGCGAGCGAAGGCTTCCCGGCTCTGCGGTTGGATGAGTGCATTGTGATCCAGGGAGCGCGTTGGATAGATGTCCTGCGGGGTGGGGACGACGTTGTAGTCCCCGGCCAATATCACGGGCACCTTGGCCGCCATCATTCCCGCTGCGTGGGTGATGAGACGCTCAAACCACGCTAGCTTGTAATTGAATTTCGGGCCGGGCTGCGGATTGCCGTTCGGGAGATAAATGGAAGCGATCAAGACCCCATTAACGGCCGCTTCGATGTAGCGCGCTTGACGATCGTCTGGATCGCCGGGAAGGCTGGATCGCGTCAGCACGGGATCGCGGCCTCGGGCGAGAATCGCTACCCCATTCCAGGTCCGCTCGCCCTGCCAAACGGCGTGATAGCCCAGTTCGCGCAGGGCCCGTGCGGGAAATGCCGTTTGCTCCGTCTTGAGCTCCTGAAGGCACACCACATCGGGCTCCGCCTTCATCAGCCAGGAACTGAGATTTGCCAGCCGCTTATTAATGTTATTGATGTTAAAAGTGACAATCTTCAACGCATTTTCCAGTGCTGCTTGCGGCAGCCAGCTCCAAACCCAACGGCGCATTGATGATTCACTAGGGCTGCGCGTAATGCGCGTGGAAGTAGCGTTTGGCCAGCTCCGCGGCGAACACGTAGAGGATCGT
>JAYVRS010000626.1:0-1637 GCA_043776185.1 Bryobacteraceae bacterium
AATTCACCAATACCCAGTTCGCCGGTGCTCAGCGTTGCGGGAAGAAAGGGGGTTTCGGTAATGGCGGCAGCCGATCCAGCGGCCGCGCCGGCGTGAACCGTCGTGCCCCAAGCCAGCATGCCAGTCGTGGGTTCACCCGGGTTTGCCGCAGAACCGCTGCAGCTTCCCGCTACCGGTACCGTCGCATAAAGCTTCACGACGATCGCCGTGGGGACCGCTGGGGTTAAGGTGTTGTTCACCAGATCGCGGCGAGCGGAAAGCGAAACCAGGCCGTTCGGTGTCACCGGGCAGGAGCAACAAGAGATCATCTGCTCGTCTGGGGAAAAGGCATAGACATTGACGCACAACGCTCCCGTCGTGCCGGCAGTTGTGCCGGCAGCTAGGCCCGCGCCCCGCGCCCCGGAGTTGGTGATATTAATCACGGAATCACCCAGATTTAGGTTCGCCACATAGCGAATCTGATATGCGGTGTCCACCGTGATATTCGGTTGAGCGAAAGCGACCACTGAGATGGCGAAAGACGCGAAAATCGTGGCGCCTAAGGTATTGAAAGACATTGCAAGAACCTCCGTTATTTTTTTCGTAGTCCACATCTTCTTACTTCGGCCCACCCGTGTGGAAAAGACGAGCCAAAGTTTACTTACGTCCTCAAAGAAACCAATGAGGCGTGGGTAACTGGACTGCCTGAATGCCACCAAACCGGCGGCATTCAGATTGGTTCGACCAGCTACCCACTTTACTCACTTAACTACTCAACCTTACAAGCGGCCCGCGCCCAAGCCACCGAGGCGGCAAGAGGAACAAATGCCGAATCCGCTGCCGTTCGCGTTGATGAACGTGCAGAGGCTGGTGAGCCGGCCCAGTTCGCCACCGCTCAGGCTCGCCGGCAGGAACTGGGTTTCGGTGATCGCCGCTTCGCTACCGGCAACCGCGCCCGCATGGACGGTGGTGCCGAAAGCGAGCATGCCCGACGTCAGGCCGGCCGGAGAGGCGGCCGAACCCGCGCAGCTGTTGTTAACCGGCGTGCTGGCCAACAACTTCACTACGATCGCCGTCGGAACGGCGGGCGTCAGCGTGTTGTTCACCAGGTCGCGGCGAGCGGAGAGCGAAACCAACCCGTTCGGGGTAACCGGGCAAGAGCAGCAGGAAATCATCTGCTCGTCCGGCGAGAACGCGTACACGTTGACGCAGATGGCGCCCGTCGTGGCAGCGGTCGTTCCGGCAGCCAGGCCGGCGCCGCGTGCGCCGGAGTTGGTGATATTGATCACGGAATCACCCAGATTCAAGTTCGCGATGTAGCGAACCTGATACTGACTGTCGACCGTGACGTTCGGTTGAGCAAAAGCGACTACGGAGAGCGCGAAGGACGCGATCAGCGTGTGGCGAAGTGTTTTCAAAGAAATCATAAACTACCTCCAAAAAATAAAATTGATTCGGTGCCACGCGACAACCTGTTCACTTACCCGTCCCGCGTGGCTACGGCTGGGTATAAATTTACTTTCCATCCAACCCCAATCAGAATCTTGAGGCTATTCGGACCGCTTAGAGACGGCCAGCACCCAAACCGCCGAGACGGCAGCTGGAGCAGATGCCAAAGCCGCTACCATTGGCCTGGATGAAGGTGCAAAGGTCCTTCA
>JAYVRS010000627.1:0-1636 GCA_043776185.1 Bryobacteraceae bacterium
CTGGGGCAGCCGCTTCTGGAACGCATCTGGTTCGGTGAATTGATCCCAGCACTCCGCTTTGCGCCGCTGAGCATCGCGCAAACTCTCGGTAGTGCAGGCCTGTTGATCGCCGCTGGGTGGATCGCCATTCTCGTCATGCGTCTGATTGGCGGGCCGGATGATTCGAGCCGCGAAGGCAAATGACTTAGATTTCGGCAGGAAGCCCGCGCCCGGGTGTGGGTGCCCCGGGGTCGGCGGACGATTTCCGCCTGTTATCCTGCGCTGCGCCGCGAACCAATAGTTTTTTCGAAAGAACTTTGAGCTATCTGGCCGTCCCACTCCGCTAGACATGGTGAAACCGGTTCCGCGCGGGTTTGACCGCGACACCACGGAACCTTCGCATCAACACCTAGGAGGGCGTTTTCCTGGCAGACTCCCGATGGAGTGCAGCCCTGGCCCTACACCTATCTAAATCGTTTGGTGCTCGAAGATAAGCTGGACGCGCCGGCCGCCGCCCGCGCCTAAACGCTGCTGGCTATCGCGAATTATGACGCTTGGATTGGCAGCCAGGATGGGAAATTCACCTATTGGTACCTGCGTCCCGCGCAACTCGATACCACGCTGGTGCCCCTTTTCCCCGCGCCCAATTTTCCCGCCTACCCTTCCAACCATTCCACCATCTCCTCGCTCTCGTCCGAGATGATCGCCTATCTGTTCCCCCGCGACGCGGATGCGGTTCGCGTTCGCGGAAAGGAAGCCGGCGACTCTCGTATCTGGGCCGGAATTCACTTTGAAATGGACAACCAGGCCGGCGTCAATCTCGGCCGCAGCGTCGCCCGCAAATTCATCGCCTGGGCCGAGGCCGACGGCTCGCAACCTTGACCTACAGCCCCATCCCCCTCTACCCTTGCGACTTCAATCGCGTGACGGGTATCGTGACCGCAGCGAGACGCTATGTAATTAAAAATACGGCAAGCCCCAAAGGCAGTACACTGGGGCTCGCCGTCCTCCCCCACGACATCGCTCGAAAAGTACGGTGACCCATCCTTTTCCATCTCCCACTGTTAGTATTCCGGGGAGTTAGGAAAACAAGTAGCAAAAACAAAAGGATTGAATCATGAGACAGATAAAACAGACCCTTGCCGCCACAATCCTGTTCGCCACCCTATTCGTCCGCCCGGCGCGCGGACAGACGCCCGCAACCGTGGTGATCGACGTCCAGGATGTTGTCGAGTATCAGGCGGATACTGCGGATCCAACGAAATTTGGGATCAATCCCAACATCACACCGCCGAGTCCGTTGAGGAATTTCACCACCGCCACCATCATCGGGGACATCGTAGCGGTGAACGGCCAGCCGGCCAAGGGCCTATACGCCGGCCGATCACGCGCGGTTGTGGCGAGCCGCACCCCCAATCCCGGCGGGGCTATCGCGGACTTAAACAGGTCGGCGATGGGGGAGGCGATTCTTGAAATCCTGAAGCCTGATGGTACGGCAATTGGCACGATCATGGGTTCTGGATTTAGCGCTGGACCGGTTCCTCCCGGGCTTCCTGCGGACCAGCGGGGTAACTGGGCGATTACGGGGGCACCGGAGCATTTCTTGGGGCGCGGGGGTAGGTAACCCAACGGTTTGGGAGTTTCGAACGGGTTACCC
>JAYVRS010000628.1:0-1633 GCA_043776185.1 Bryobacteraceae bacterium
CTTGTGGAAGGGTATACAAAATGTATCCAAGGAGGCCTCCGGCCATTTCTAGGGCATGTGGAGGCTCAAGTTTTTTGCTTGGGTTCGAGAAAAGCGCCAAAATCGATTGTTTCACAGCGTCTCAGTCTGACACTCGGGGTGCGAGGCCATGCGGTAAGGCGTTGCGGCAGGTGGCAGCTTTGCCTTCGGGAGTGCGGGGTCCGGTGGGCGTTTGCCCGTTGCGGCGATTGACATCGCTTTGTGCTGGTTGTGGTGACGTGGTAATACCCTCCGCTTGGCACCGGGGGCTGGCTGGCGGGGGTTAGGAAGGGGGCGGGCGAATTGATCGAAGACGCCCGCTCTAGTCTGGCGCACTTCCCCTTCCTGACGGTCGGGGTTCTGTTGATAACAGATAGCGCGGGCCCTTGAAAGCAGAACCCCGACCGTCAGCGAAGGGATCCTCCAGAATGCGACTTACATCGCCAAAACTAAGTTTGGCTTGAGTAAGTAGGGCGGTGCCAGACCGCAGAGGTTCGATAGCGGTAACACGTCATCAGGCAACTCGATGCCCAATACACCCATCATGAATCCGCGGCGATGATCGCAGCGCGCGGATACTTCAGGAAATTCAGCACGCAACGCCAAACGCAGCTCCAGATCGGCCACGACAAATGTATCTTCGAGGCGCGTGGACCCATAAACCGGCGACCCAGGAATCACGTCCGATTGCAACACCATGCCGCTTTCGAGCGGAATCTCGGAGCCTGCATAGATCGGAGAACTGGTCCATTCATCAAAATGAATGAGGTGGCCAGGGTTCAGAAAAATGCCGAACCGATCATAGGGCAGGCGGCGCGCAATTGCCGAATAGAGTTCGCCTCCCGGCGTACCTACTTCCAGTAAGCTGAACCATTCCGCCATGGCCGCAAAATAGGGTCCCGCAAAATTCTGGACATAGTCGCGCGCGGCCACGGGCAAGTCCTGCGGACCTTTCGCCAGCCACGCTGACCGGCAGCAGTTAGCGCCCCAGTAACTGATATTGGCCGAATAGGGCTGGCCCAACGCGAGTCTCTGTCCTCGCGGGCTCGACAAACTCACCCGGCCCGGCCCAGTCTTCGCTGTCCAATGGCAAGCTTGCGGAAAGCCCTCGAAGCCGGCCTTTCCCAGGGATTCACGATCCGTCTCGCCCAACGTCAACCCGAACAGCACGCGCTTCATGCCTTCCGAGGCCAAGCCGTTGGTGTATTCAAAGAGCGCGACCTCGCGCGGCGTGGCCAGGGTGCGGGCGCCGCGCGCCGCATCGATAAAGAGGCCGGTGGCGTTCACCGTCTGCGCGCCCAGCGAACGCATGGCGTCCACCAGATAAGCGGGTAAGTCAATCTCGACGGGTGTCGAGTAAGTCTTCCACCCCACGCAGCCAATCGTCGCCCCGCGACCCACGCCCTCGCTCTTCAGGATCTCAGCGATCGCCCGGCTCGTGTCACGCGGCTGGTCGGGCAAGGAGAATGGCTGATAAACCTCGTGCCGCAAATGCTGGCCGGTGAACAGCGGGCTGACTGGCAGGTAAGCTTGGCACTCATTGCCCACCAGGATGAGCGGATCGCCCGCAGGTTGCAGAATGAGCAATGCCTCTTCAAAGCGTGGGTCAAAACCA
>JAYVRS010000629.1:0-1631 GCA_043776185.1 Bryobacteraceae bacterium
GTCTTCATGGGGTCGACGCGAAAGACGCGGTTTAAGAGGGCAAAATGCTCCGCCTCTTCGTCCTTGTTGGCCAATTCGTCGAAGTGCCAGTAATTGGAGAAGATGACGAATTCGCTCCGGAGGCCATCCATCAATTCAATATTTTCGGGCGTGAGCTTGGCGTCGCCAAAGTCCTGATCGAGGCGGCGGGAGACTAAGGCGGTGCGTTCGGCGAAGTCGAGCAGCGTAGCGCGATAGAAGAGGGCAATGAGGGCCATCAGATGGTAACGCGACAGGAACATGCGGTGAATCAGGAAGCCTTCCTGGAGTAAGTGGTCGTCGCAGTCGCGCTCGCCGAAACAAACGGTGACGGCCGAGTAACTGGTGAAGCCGTAGTAAGTGCCCTGATGCGCCCAGCGCGTGTAGAGCTGCTGCCGCATCTGCTCCTCGATAAAGGTCTTCTCGTAGCGATAGTTGGTGCCGTAGTGATCGACGTAGAGCACACGCGAAATCAGCACGCGGTAGTCCTCGCTTTGCGCATAGCCCGGGGGCAAGGACTTTTGGTCGAGCGCGAAGTAGGTGTAGACGATCATGCGTTCGTCCAGGACGGCTTCGTACTCCTGATTTTCGTAGTCGGAGAAATACAGCAGGCGGGTGAGGAGGCGCGAGAGGGGCGGCAGATAGTTGCGGATACCGGCGGAGTTGAAGTCCTCGTCGATCACCGTTTCGTCGCCCACCAGCAGACGGACGCGGCTGGGCGTGCGGCCCTCGCGCTTCTGGCGGCCGCTGGAAGGATAGAGCTTGCGCATCATCTCGTTGATCCAGAGCGCGCGCCGGGTGGGGATGTTGAAGGCTTGGACGCCGAGCGAGAGAATACCGATGCCATTGGCGAATAGGATCAGGCGGAGTTCGGTGACGGCGACTTCTTCGCTGCGGCCGCGGTCGTCCTGGGCGTGGAGGCGAACGCGATGGTGGGCTTCGATGGGAATGCGGTAGAAGCGGAGCTGGCTTTCGCCTTCGCCGCCCATCTCTTCGCCCTGCCATTCGCCGGCCTGCATGCCCAGCGAGTCAAAGTAGACGCGGCGGATGAAGGGATGGAAAAAGACCATGTCCTGATAGGCTTGCGAGTCCAGCGTGAAACTGGTGTAAGCGGAGCGCTGCCAGCGGCCGATGCCGGCCGGGGCTTCAGCGTCATGGGCCCGGATCCAGCCGTCTAAACCGTCAATCCAAGGTCGGCCATGCCAGAGGTCCGGATGGCGCTGCAAGACCGCTTCCCGGTCAATGGAGAACGGGAAAAGGAAGAACGTATGTAGATGAGAGACAACGGGTTCCATGAGGTCGACTTCCGATTATATGCCCGGCGGCTATAATGCCAGCATGCTGAGTCGACGCGAATTGATTTTACTTCCACTGGCGGCGGTTGCGCTTCCGGGTGCCGAGCCGAATCCCGAGTTGGGCTTCGAGCCGATTTTCGATGGGCAGAGCCTTTCCGGATGGCGCATTGAGAACGGGCCGGAGAGCGCCTTCTACGTGAAAGACGGAGCGATTGTGGTCCACCCGGGGTCGAACTTCCCGACTTGGCTGAGGTCGGAACGCGAATATGAGAACTTCGAGTTTCAGGGTGAAGTATTTATTGAGGGCTGGGCCAACTC
>JAYVRS010000630.1:0-5184 GCA_043776185.1 Bryobacteraceae bacterium
GGCCATGGTGCTCACCCAATACAATCATCAGTTCTTCGTGATGGACGGCAAGCCCACCGGGCCTGAGACCCAAGTAACTTTTCCTTTTGCGTTAAAGGCGAAACGAGCACCGGAGGCGCAGTTGGCCAAGGTGACGGGAAACAACGTGGTTTATCAACGTGAGTTAGTGAAGGGCGAAAGTGCGGCGGGTTTATTCGAAGGCTTTGGGCCAACCGCGGCCGACTACGACATCCGCGTCGGCCGGCGCGACACCGGGGCCGCCGTGCGCATTCGTGGCGATCGGCCGATCGAGAGCATTGTCTTCTGGTCCATCCGCAGCACCGTTTGCCCGGAGCCCTATATCCGCGTCGATACCGCACCGGGCAAGAAGACGCGCTGGAGTTATCACTATACGTTCGAGTAACTGCGGCATCCCAGAAACTCGCCACGCCATTCCGTACCGTGGATAGATGATTGTTCGTCAAATTGCCTCACACGCGTTGTTCGAGAGCGGCAAGCATGGCAAGTCGAATCTCGTGCGCGGCGAATTCGTCTTTGTGGGATTGAATACGTTTGAACCCGGCCAAGCACAACCCGTCCACACCCACGTCGGACAAGACAAGCTCTACTACGTGTTGGAGGGCCGGGGCGTGGTTCAACTGGAGACCGAAGAATCCGAGGTCAGCACCGGCGATCTGGTGCTCGCCGCCTCTGGCGTGCCGCACGGGATCCGGAATCCTGGCCCTGATCGGTTAATCGTCATGGTGGTCTTCGCACCGCCGCCAGTGACCAAAGTCTAGCGCAGCCGCCGTCCCACTCTCCTTCGACACTCGCCCATTACTCTCAGTCACCCTTTAGTCGATCAATATACTTGACTTCAGATTTGATAGTCGATAATGTCTATCTAAGAGATCGACATTGGTGCGAGCTGTGATTCGTAACATGTTCATTGTTTAGGAGTAATTGAATGAAAACCTGGATCCAAGTCATCGCCGTGCTCACGTTCGCAGCGGCCACTCCACTGCTGGCTCAAACGGGAAGTGCGACCGTGACCGGCATCATCACGGATCAAACTGCGGCGCCGGTCCCTCTCGTTCTCGTTGTGGTGGTTAACGAGGAATCCGGGGCGAAAGTAGAGACTCTCAGTGGCGAGGATGGCCATTTCCGGGTAACGTCGCTGATTCCAGGCCGCTACCGGATCGAGGCCGGCAAGATCAATTTCGACAATCTGGTGCGGCGGGGCCTGGAACTTACCACCGGCCAGACCGTCGCCATTGACCTGACGATGGTGGTGGGCGCGGCCACCCAGACCGTCACTGTGCAGGAAGCCGGACCGCTGACAGAGACCCAATCGCAAAGCCTGGGCCAGTTGATCAACCGGCGGATGGTGGCGGGCCTGCCGATGCCCAATCGCGCCGCGTCGTCGCTGGTGGCACTGGCCCCCGGAGTGGTGATGATCGACCCGGGCCAAGGCGCCGAAAATTACCCGGTCTTTAGCGTGGCCGGCGGACGCGGGCGCAATCAGCACTTTTCGCTCGACGGTGGCAACGCCACGAACGCTAGTGGCCTGACGCGCCCCCAGCAGATGACCAGCCTACCCATGGACGCTATGCAGGAGTTCCGCGTGCTGAGTAACAATTACTCGGCCGAGTACGGCCACTCCGCCGGCGGCGTGATCACGCTCACCACTCGTTCGGGGACGAATCAGTTGCATGGCAGCGTCTTCGAGTACCTACGCAACAGCGCTCTCGATGCCCGCAACTTTTTCGCCAGCGCGCGCCCCGCCCTGCAGATGAACCAGTACGGCTTCGCGCTTGGAGGCCCGATTCGCCGCGACCGCACCCATTACTTCGTTTCCTGGGAGGGCACGCAGCAAGGCTCCAGTGTCACGCCTTTGGAGACGGTGCCAACGCTCGCCCAACGCCAAGGCGATTTCTCCGGCTTGCGGTCGGCCAATGGCAATGTGATTCCGATCTTCGACCCCCGTACCACGACCGGGACGACCGCCGGGCGCGACCGTCTGCAATTCCCCGGTAACCGCATTCCGCTGGATCGCTTTGACCCCGTCTCCCAAGCCGCGCTTAGCTATTGGCCCGTGCCGAACCGCTCGGGCACTAGCACCGGGGCCAACAACTACAGCGCGAACAATAACTCAAAGTTATCGCGCAACATATTGGTCGGAAAATTGGACCACCAACTCAGTGAAAAGCGACGGCTCACCGGCCGCTACTACCTCAACGACGCCGGTATCCAAAACCTCGGAACCTTCGGCAAGCCCGAAGCCGACCCCAACGCTAACCTCACCGATGTGCGGGTGCAGAGCGCATTGGCGGGTTACACCCATATCCTTCGCCCCACGCTGGTGAACGACCTTAAGGTGAGTTTCTTTCAGCGCAAGTTCATTGACCAACGCTTCGGCCGTGACACAGACCTGGCGGGCGCCATCGGCCTGAGGGGCGTCAGTAAGACGGCCTTCCCCAGCTTCTCCATTCCCGGCTATACGTCGCTCAGCGGCGTGCCGGGGCGCACCCAGACACCTATCCGCGACACCCAGGTGCTCGAATCTGTGTCGTGGTTTCACGGCGGACACTCAGTGAAGCTGGGCTTCGAGTATCGCTATGCCGGGAACAACGAAGTTCGCGATCGTGGATCATCGGGGCTCTTCCAGTTCGTTCCCCAATACACCAGTCTTCCGGGAGTGGGCGGCGGCGATGGATTGGCCAGCTTTCTGCTCGGCGGAGCCAACACGGCCGCCGTCCAGGTCTCCGATCAGATCAATACACGCGCCGCTTACCTCGCCGGCTACACCCAGGACGATTGGCGGGTCACCAATCGGCTCACGGTGAATCTCGGCCTGCGCTGGGAGACGGAGCTGCCGCGCCGGGCCATCGGCAATCGCCAGAACTCCTTCGACCTGGCCAGGCTGAACCCGGTGAGCGGGACACCCGGCGTGGTGACGTTCTCGGGCCGCGACGGCGTTCCCCGCAACGCCTTCCGCACCGACTGGAACAATGTAGGTCCCCGGATCGGCTTCGCCTACCGGCTTGGTTTTCAGCGTGAGACGGTGATCCGCGCCGGTTTCGGGTCGTTCTTCGGCTCAACGGTCAGCAATACGATTGGCGACACGGCCTCCACCGGCTTCTCGACTTCCGCCAGCTTGGTGGTGCCTCAAGCGGAGTTCCTCACCGCCCTCGACCTTCGCAATGGCTTTCCCGCCGTCACGCGCCCGCCGCTAAATAACTCATTCGGAGCGGTTGGCACCGGCCAACGTCCCACGCTCGCGGTGGGGTACTTTAAGCAGGATCAAATCTCGCCGGTCTCATTCCAGTACAACGTCAACCTGCAACGCGAAGTGGCTGCGGATACGGTGATAGAAGTCGGCTATATGGCCAACGTGAGCCATCACCTCACCTCGAACGATCTCACTTTAAACCAAGTGCGCCCCGAATTGATGGGCGCCGGCGATGCCCAGGCGGGGCGGCCTTTTCCCCAGTTCTCGAATGTCTCCTGGATTAATCCTTCGATCGGCGACTCCAGCTATCACGGCGGTTACGCACGGCTCGAGCGGCGCTTTAACCGCGGAATCTCGATTCTGGCCCATTACACATTCTCCAAGTTCATTGATGACGTCGCGGGGGCCGATGAGTTCGGTAACCCGGGGACATACATGGACGCCTACAATCGCCGTCTGGACAAGTCTCTCAGCGGATCGGACGTGCCGCACCGCGCCGTGTTTACGGGGCTCTATCAGGCACCCGCCTTGCGCAATCACCGCCTTCTGCGCTAGATCGCAGGCTCCTGGCAAACGGGCGTTCTGGCCACCTTCCAGAGCGGCGCGCCGTTCACCATCGTCACGGCGGCCAACACCACCAACGCCTTTAGCGCCGGACCCTTGCGGCCCAACCTATTGCGCAACCCGAACTTGCCTTCCGGCGAGCAGACCCTGGGGCGCTGGTTCGATACAGGTGCCTTTGCCGCACCCGCTCCGTTCACCTTTGGCAACTCGCCCCGATCCGGGTTACGCAGTGCCAGCATCCAAAGCGTAGACGCGACCCTCTCTAAAGAATTCGCGCTCACCGAGCGCTATGCGCTGAATCTGCGCGGCGAGTTTTATAACCTCTTCAATCACGCGAATTTCGACTTACCCGGCCCCGTGCTCGGCACCGCCAATTTTGGCTCGGTGCTCAGCGCCCGGCAGGCTCGCGCCATTCAGTTGGGCTTACGGCTGAGCTTCTGAAGTTATTACTGGGACTTTCGACTCGCCTCCATGTAACTCGGCGTATAGCCTTCCCACTCCCAAGGAGTCACGGTATTGCCGAATATCTTTTCGAGTAAAGGCCGGAAGGCGAGTTCGCCATTGTCGCTATTGGTTAGCAGAATCATGCAAGCCTGCCGGCGCTCGAAACAGATCATGTAGTTCTGCGCGCCATCGCCGTGGCCTTCTTTGAAAAAGGCGGGCCCGTACTTAGTCTTCGTCAGTAAGCCCCAGCCGACGCCATAAGCCAGACCCACTTGGTTGCCATTAGGCTCATTGGCTTTGAGGGCAAACTGATGCAGGGTGCGAAGCTGGATGAACGGCTTCAGCATCTGTTTCCGCGTCGCCGGCTTGATCACGTGGCCGGAGAAGAGCGCCGAGGCAAAGCGCGCCAAGTCCTCGGCATTGGTGGTCATTGAGCCACCGGCGCGCGCCGGAAACCGTTGCGTCTTGGCAATAAAGCCTTCGGTCGCGTTGTAACGGTCGGCCACATTCTCGGCGAATTCAGTGCGATAAATTATGCCGGTACGTTTCATGCCCAGAGGCGTAAACAGCGCCGCCTGCATTAACTGGTCGAGCGGCTGGCCCTTCTTCTGCTCGATCACGAATTGCACTAAGTTGAGGCCTTCGCCGGAGTAACTGTAACGCGTGCCTGGAGCGAAGTGCAGGTGCATCTTTTTGTCCGGTTCGAGGAACGCAAAGTTCAAAAGCCCGGAAGTATGGGCCAGCAGAATGCGCGGAGTCACCTTGGGCCAGTGGGGATCGCGCACGAGTTCAGTGGCCGTTTCCTTGTAAGGCTCGTAAGTATGAAGCGGCTGCGGCAGTAGCTTCGCGATGGGCGTGTCGAGCGAAAACTCGCCGTGCTCTACCAACTGCATGACGTAAGTGCTGAACACGCTCTTGGTAATCGACGCCGCCCAGGTGGTGGTTTCAGGATTCATGGGCAACGC
>JAYVRS010000631.1:0-1631 GCA_043776185.1 Bryobacteraceae bacterium
GCCGACGCGCTGATGGCACTCTTTCGTTAGTTCTTGCGCTTCGATCGTAACTCGCGAAATGCGGCGATCTCCCGGTCCGCTTCGGCGATGCGACCGGACTTCCGCAAGACCTGGGCTAATTGAAAATGAGCCGATTCGGCAAGCACGGAGGCCCGCTCTTGTTCGAGCAACTGGCGGAACGCCTTCTCTGCCGCGGGGCCCGCTCCGAGCGCGGCGTGAGTCCGGCCCAGTTCCAGCAGGGTCTCCGGCATGCCGGGTTGCAACCGCTCAGCGCGTTCCAACTCGGGGAGCGCCGCCTGCGCTTCGCCCAGATTCATCAGGACCAAGCCCAACTTGTAAGCCGCTGCGGCGGAGCCCGGGGTGAGCTGGGCCTCGGCGCGAAACTCGCGCTCGGCGGAGGCGAAATCGCCCGCGCCCAGGGCCAGCTCGCCCAAGGCAAAATGGACCCCGCGCAGATCCGGACGGCGGGTCAGCGCCGCACGGAAGCTTTGGTTGGCGGCCTCCCGCTGGCCCGCTGCAGCTTGGGCCGCGCCAGTTAGTTGCTGGGTACGCGGACTATCTTGTCCCGCCAGCCGGTCTACCAGTTGCTTAGCCAATTGAACATGGGCGAGACTTAGATAGTAGAGTAAGTCGGCATCGTTAGGCCGCTTGAGTAGGGAAGACTCCAGACGGTCGATGGCGTCGCGTTCACGCCCGGACTCTAGTAAGGCCACCCCGAGTAAGTCGTCGGCTTGTCCTTGCTCCAGGTGCGGCACGGCCAGGGCGGGGAAGCCTTGCGCCAATAAGGACGCGCCCAGCATGGCGTGCGCCCCGGGCAAGCTTGCATTCAGCTCAAGGGCGCGGCTTAGCGGAGGGATCGCCTTGGCGTAGTCTTTACTGTCATAGTAGACGGCACCCAGATTCACATGGGAGGCGGCGAGTTGCGGGGCGAGCTCGGTGACCCGTTGGAACTCGACGATCGCCGTCGCCAGGTCGCCGGCATTTTTTGCTTTTAGACCGGCGTTAACGTGCTGGGTGAGTTCGGGTGTAACTTGCGCCGCGAGCAGAAGGAGTAACAGCGTCATTCGGGCTCCTTCACCGGCAGGATGCGGTCAACGGGGACTTTCTCCAGCCATTGTCGCTTACCGCTGGGCCAAAGAATTTCCACCGAAACCTCAGTCTTTGCTCCTAAACCGAAGTGGACCCGGCGGTCGCTGGCGGAGAGGTAACTGCCCGCCGCGGTGACATAGGCTGACTGCGTCATCACCTTTACCCTGGCCCCCAAGCCATCGCGATTGCTTTTGGTGCCTTGGAGTTGCAGAGTAAGCCAGTGGTTGGCGGAAGGCCGGTTGCGGATGATCAACGGATGTCCGCCTAACACGGAGACCACGGCGTCGAGGCTGCCGTCGTTGTTGAGGTCGCCGAAGGCGGCGCCACGTCCCGCCACGGCCGGGGCTTCGAGCGGCCACCTCGTAAATTTACCGGCTTCGTTTCGCAAGAGGAGCGGCGGCTCGAGGTAACGCAGACCTGAGTTTATCTTGGCGACGTTGTCGAGGACGTGACTTTGGGCCACGAAGATATCGCGATAACCATCGTTGTCAAAATCTTCGAGCGCGACGCCCCAGCCGGAGTTACTCGCGGTGAGTGCGGCC
>JAYVRS010000632.1:0-5180 GCA_043776185.1 Bryobacteraceae bacterium
TACGCCGCCCGCCCGGCGATGAAGGTGGCCGCCATCGTCACCGAGTATCGGCATTGGTCCCACGCCGATGTCATTGTCGGTCGCCTGCTGGGCGGCAACTCGTCGGACGGCACCTGGCACGCGCCCCGCACCCAGGTGGTGTCGCTCTATACGGACCAAGTCCCCGCCAACGACATGTCGCGCGACCTCGCCGCTCGCCATGGCTTTCGCATCTACCCCACCATCCGCGAAGCCCTCTGCCAGGGTGGCCCGAAACTCGCGGTCGACGCCATCGTCTTCGTGGGCGAACACGGCAATTACCCCACCAATGACGTCGGCCAGCACCTTTACCCCCGGTTCGAACTCTTCAACCAAATCCTCGACGTCGTCGAAGCCAATCGCCGTCCGGTGCCCCTGTTCAGCGACAAACACTTTTCTTATTCCTGGGAGAAAGCCAAGGCGATGTACGATCGCGCTCGCCGGCTGAACATGCCGCTCATGGCAGGCTCCTCCATTCCTGTCAGTATTCGAGAACCGTACCTGCAGTACCCCATCGGCGTCAAGCTGGAGTCAGCCGTGGCGGTAGGTTATGGTCCGCTGGACGCTTACGGCTTTCACACGCTGGAAGTGCTGCAGTGCATGGCCGAACGCCGCGGCACTCAGGGGGAAACCGGCGTCAAGGCCGTCCAGATGCTGAGCGGCGCGGCCGTCTGGGCCTGGCACGACTCGCCCCAAGGCGCGTGGACCAAGCCCTTGCTGCAAGCCGCCGTCGCCCGCTGTCCCACCAACTCGGGCCAGCCAGTCTACGACGCCAAAGACCCTGCGGTCTTTGTGATTCAATACCGCGATGGCCTTCAAGGCGCCGCGTACCTGCTCAGCGGCATCGTCAGCGATTGGGCCTTCGCCGGCCAGGAATCCGGGGCCATCGCCTCCACGTTTTTCGGCCTGCGTTCGGCCGCCCGTCCCCTGCCCCACTTCGATGGTTTGGTTCGCTGCATTGAGGCATTTTTCCTCACTGCCCAGCCCACCCATCCGGTGGAGCGCACGCTGCTCACCACCGGCATGCTGGCCGCCGCCTTCGAATCCAAACGCCGCAATGGCGTGCGCGTGGAGACTCCGGAGCTCGCCATCGCTTATGCCCCGCCACAGCATCCCCTGGTTCAAAGTGGATAAGAAACCTCTTTGGCTCTTGTTGCATCTATACCGGTATGGGCAGCAAGAAATCAGTTCTTACCGAAGAGCGAATCGCGACGACCGGCGTCACCGGACCCAAAATCCGCTGCCCGAAATGCGAATGGCATCCCAAGCCCGAAGACGTTTGGAGTTGCGAGTGCGGCCATCTCTGGCACACCTTCGACACCGGCGGCGTCTGTCCGGCTTGCATCCGTCAGTGGGAAAGCACCATCTGCTTGTCCTGCCACGTCTGGTCCGCGCATTCCAGCTGGTATGACTACGACGCTTAAGGGCAAGATGGCGCTGGTCACCGGTGCCGCCTCCGGCATTGGCTTCGCGCTTGTCCAAGCCCTTCGCGAACAGGGTGCCGTGGTTACCGGGGCCGACATCGCCGATGGCGCAGATACCAAGCTGGACGTCACCTCCGAGGCCGATTGGGATCGCGTCATGCGGACCCTACCGCAACTTGACTTGCTGATATTGAGCGCCGGAATCTCGCAGGCCAGTCCCTTGGTCGACACCTCGCTGGCGGACTGGCGGCGCGTCATGGCCGTCAACCTTGACGGCGCATTCCTCGGAGTTCGTGCCGCGCTCCGCAAGATGCGATCCGGCAGTGCTATCGTGCTGATCGGTTCGGCCTCCGGCACCAAAGCCGTCTCCGGTGCCGCCGCTTATTCTTGCAGCAAGGCTTCGCTCGGGATGCTTACCAAAGTGGCCGCCCTAGAAGCCAAGCCTCTCGGCATCCGGGTCAACTGCCTCTCGCCCGCCGGCGTCGCCACGCCGATGTGGAAGACGATGCCCTTCTTTGCTGAGGCCCCATCCGAGGAAGCCGCCTGGGCCGCGCTGGGCGGCATTGACCCCGACAAGAACGCCCTGGAACGCATGGCTTTCGCCCCAGAGATCGCCCAGGCCGTCCTGTTCCTCTGCGGCCCCGCCGCCGCCGGCATCACTGGAATTAACCTGCCCGTCGACGCCGGCTACACCATCTAGACTCGCTCAACCCAACAAGGCCCGCCGCACTGCGGCCGGCTCTCGGGCAATCACCGTCAAAAAAGCCCGCGCCGCACCACTCGGCACCCGCCGCCCATGCTCCCAATGCTCCAGCGTCCGCTGGCTCAACCCGAACAGCTTCGCGAACTCGCTCTGAGACAGGGCAATTTTTTCCCGAATCGCCTTCACATCAATCTCATCCGGCACATGCGCGACGCAGCCACTTTCCAGCTCGCCTTTGGCAAACGCCAACGCCTGCCGCGCACTCTCGATCATCCGCTGCCCCGCCGTGGGCTTCCGTTTGGTCATCGCAACTCCCTTCGCTTTCGATACGTCCGAACCGTCTCCGCCAGAATCGCCTTCAGGGTCACGCACTCTTTCGGCGTCAGATTCGCTCGCTCGTTCTTGGCAAAAACGTTGAGCAGGAATACCGGTACATCGGTGCCACTGTAGAAGGTGATCACCCGATATCCACCGCTCTTGCCTTTACCCTTCCCAGCAAAACGAACTTTCCGTGCGCCACCGGTTCCTTCGATCACATCCCCCGCCATGGGATTGGCGGCGATCCAAACGACAATCGACCAACGCTCCGCATCGGTAAGGCCTAAACCGCGCGCATCAGCCAGAAATCCGGGCGTTTCGACGACGGTATGCACTTCACCTGAGTATACTCCAATGGAGTATGATTATCGATCTTCGTGACCCTGTGTCGTGACGGTGCCATACGCCCAAGCAGGCTACACTTCAATTAGTGCGCAGCCTAGGCACCCTCGCCGTCTTCATTCTCTATGGCCTCTCGCTACAAGGCGACGGAGGCTCCTACAATCCCGCTGCCCGCGAGCAACTTCGAAACCGGATGCGTCTCACGGGCTTCCAGGATTGCCGCTCCTTCGGCGGCCGCCTGACCCTGAAGGCTGGGTTCTCGATGACGGTGGTGGAGGGTAAAATCGTCGTTCATGGCGGCGGGTACACCCCGTGGACCATCCATACCGGATCCGGTTTCTACGAGCGGGCCTGGGTCGCCGACCTTGATCGGAACGGACACCCGGACCTCCTCCTCGCTGGTTACACCGGCGGCAACGGCATGTCGCCCACCACCGGGATCTTCGTCGTGATGGTCGACACCGCCGGACAGCCCATACCCTGGGCGACTCGTGACTACGGCGGAGTCGACGACTACGGACCGCTCGCCCTCGTCGACTTCAACCGAGATGGCCGCGCCGAGATCTATCGCTCCACCGACGGCCCCTCCGATCACGACGGTTACAGCTATGTCATCTGGGACTTGTTTGAAGCGCGCGACGGTCTTTGGCACGGAGTCACCGGTAACCACGGCCCAATTCGCATGCCCCTATTTAGTAAGTTCACTTACGCCTCCCACGATATCAGCGCCTGGTTTCCGCCCGGACGGGAACCCTCGGAACTGCTGGAGTCGAATGGCGGTTACGCATCCCCGCCGGTAACCATCGTTCGCCGCCTCCCGGCCGAACAGCGAACCGAGACTCCGGATCGAGGCCGCCGCGAAGGGCTCGCCTCCTATCACACCCGCCTGGAGTATGGTGCCTCGATCAAGCTCCAGCTGAGCGACGGTCGGACGTGTGCAATCTTCGGCTACGTGGCCCTGCTGGTCAACCAAAAGACCGGCCGTCAGTGGATCAACGGCCCCCTTGCGGATCCGACGCTCGCCCGCGCCGCAAGGGACCACTGGCCGGCCCGAGTGGCGGCGACCACCAGAAAGGGGCGTTGCTTCATCAACAGTCTGTGGCTCAATCAGCCCTCACCATAGGCCAACCATCCGCCAACACAGAATCGAGCGGCTGCATGGTCAAATCATCACCCGTCACCAGGAGAACCCCGATGCCCCAGTTGATTTCGCTTACCCAGGAGTTGGCCACGCCGGAGGCGAGACCGAGACGGCTACTCGCTCAGGGCCCAGGCTGGCGAATCCTACTGCTGGACCTGCGTAATGGCGGCGAGGTCCCCGTACACCCGGCCCCCGTAATCTCCACCAGCGCATCTGCCCTTGCCGCTAGATCCGCCAGCGTATAGCCGTCCAGCACCGTAAAGAACTGCTCCAGCGCCTCACGCAAAGCGCGCTTCAGACGGCACCCGCGCGTAATCCGGCACGTGTTCCCTTCCCCCAGACACTCCACCAAAGCGAACCCTGACTCCGTATCGCGCAGGACCTGCCCAACGCGCACCTGGGCCGCCGGGCGCGCTAACTTCAGGCCACCCCCACGCCCACGAACCGTCTCCAGATAGCCCGCACGCGCCAGACGATTCACCACGACCATCAGATGATTCTTCGAAATGCGATGAAAGCCCGCGATCTCGGCAATCGTCACTGATTCGCCGGGACGCCCGGCCGCGTACATCAGCACGCGCAACGCCAGATCGGATTGCCTACTCAGTTGCATCAATCAAAGATATATTCAATATATTGCTTTTGGCAACCGGGCGCGATAAGATGTATACCGGATACATCTTATGAGTCTGGCCGAAACTATCGGTCGTCCGCTGATTGCCCAAGTGGTCGACCAATTCTACGAGCGCGTCCGCAGCCACGCCACCTTAGCCGCCCCTTTTGGCCAAGTGCCGGATTGGCCGTTGCACAAGCAGCGCCTCAGCTACTTTTGGTGGGCCGCGCTAGGCGGGGAACGCGACCAAAACTTCCAATACCAAGTCGGAATGAAGCACTTCCAGCATGGCTTCACGCGAGTCTTGCTGGCCGACTGGCTCGTGCTCTTCGAGCAAACCGTGCAGGACCTATTGCCTCAATCTCAGGCCGAAATATGGCTGGCGCTCGCCCGCCGCATGGGCGATGGTCTAGCCGTTGCTAACGATCAGATCATCGCCCGCCACCAGGAGAACCCCGATGCCCCAGTTGATTTCGCTTACCCAGGAGTTGGCCACGCCCGAGGCCAAACAGAGACGGCTTCTCGCTCAAGGCCCGGGCTGGCGAATCCTCCTGCTGGACCTGCGTAATGGCGGCGAGGTCCCCGTACACTCGGCCCCGGGACCCATCACGGTCCACTGTC
>JAYVRS010000633.1:0-1629 GCA_043776185.1 Bryobacteraceae bacterium
TTCCGCAGTTCACTGCTGACGTGGATTTACAAGATCACGGTGAACGAGTGCTACGACTACCTGCGTAAAAAGAAAGTTCGCAAGTTGGTTTACGAGAGCGATTTCAGCGAAGAAGAGTCGCAACGCATTCAGAATTCCGAAGCGTCCACCGACACCGAACCGTTGATCGATGAACGCCTCGCCCAACGCGACCTCGTCATGAAATTGCTGGAGAAGGTGAGCGAGGAAGATCGCAACCTGATCCTGTTGAAGGAAGTGGAAGGCCACTCCGTGGAAGAGCTCGCGGAGATGACCGGCATGAACGAGAACACCATCAAGGTGAAGCTGTTCCGGGCTCGTCAGAAGCTGGTGAAGGCTGCTGGACGGCTAATGAAGCGTCCTGGAGGTACTGGTACCTCTGGGCTAGCCGCGACGGGGGCGGAATAAGCTTATGCTGCGCTCGATCAGCTTCGATAGATTTTACAGGTGCCGCCCTCAAAAGGGCCTAGAATATAGGGTAAATCATGGGGTCCGGGTCGATCTCAGCCGATTGAATCATCAGGTTCAAGGGCTAGGGGAGTAATACGATGCACACCATTATCGAGAACGAACTCGAAAACTACTTAGTGGCGAAGCCACTCACTGCCGCCTTTCACGCCCACCTGGGTGAATGCGGCGACTGCCGGGAGAGCTTGTCGCTCTTCTCCGAAGCCTCCCGTTTGGTCCGCACGCTGCGGGTGGAGCCGGTTGAGGCGGCGTCCCTTGAACTTTCGCCGGGCTTCTATGCCCGGGTATTGAACCAGATCGAAGCGGCAGAGAAGCCGTCCATCTGGGATATCTTTTTGCAGCCGTTTGGCCGCAAGCTCGTCTTTGCGTCGCTGGCTATGTTTGCTGTGATGTCGGCTGCTATCCTGTGGCCCGCCGGGCCGGAGCCGGAAGTAATCGCCGCGTCTCCCGAAGCGTTTTTCACCACCGATACCGCGCCCAAGGCCATGCTGGTTGACCAGCGGCTGGGCACGGAAGCCAACCGCGGCGCCGTGCTGGTGCAACTCACCACTTTAGATCAGTAATTTTCAAAAGGTTTATCATGCTTCCGCATCCAGATCGTATTTCTTGGCAGAATCCCCGGGTTCTGATTACATTGTTCACCGTTTTTCTGGTGGGTGCCGCTTTTGGTGGCGTCCTGGTAAAGTTTGGCTTACGGGATGTTATCTCGCGCGGCGCGGCCTCTTGGCGCCCAAGCGACAAGGTAGTGCTCTTTCAAAAATTCAAGACCGAGCTGAATCTTACTCCGCAGCAGGCCGAACAAGTGGAGATCGTGCTGGACGACTTCACGATGTACATCCAAAGTCTGCAGGCGCAGATGGATGAGACTCGCGTCGGTGGCCGGGAACGGATCCTCAAAATCCTCACCCCGGAACAACAGGAAAAGTTCAAGACGATCCTGGGCGACAGTTTAAAACAGTTGCGCTGATTTTGTCCTTGCGAGAGCCCCAGCTTTCGCGTATTCTCAAGTTGTTTGATCGTGGATTGATTTAGGGAGCGGCCTTCTGCCGGCTCTCTGCTACTTGCACCCACGTTAAAAAGTGCTAAAGGCGAGCGCCAAGATCCATCAGATCACCCGGAGCCTCGCAGGCTGCCGGGTTTTTT
>JAYVRS010000634.1:0-1628 GCA_043776185.1 Bryobacteraceae bacterium
GAAGATGGCCTCCAATCGCAACATCATGCCGGGCTTCGGCAAGCCGGCTGAGGTCGACGTGCCGCGCGAGTTCGATTACGACATGTGGCTGGGACCTTCCTCCTCGGCTCAGCCCTATTCGCCGCACCGGGGCATCTATCACTTCCGCTGGTTTTGGGATTTCTCGGGCGGGCAGATGACCAATCTGGGCGCGCACTCCATCGACATTATGCAGTGGTACCTCGATCAAAAAGGCCCCCTGTCCGCGTCATCCATCGGCGGTCGTTACGCGCTGGACGACGACGGCGAAACTCCGGACACACAGGACGCGCAGTTTGAGTACGGCGGCTTCACGGCCACCTGGGCCCACCACGAAGCGAGCCGCGGCCGAGGGGGGGTGCCGGGCCTCGAGTTCTTTGGCACCAAAGGCTCCATGACCATCGATCGCGGCGGCTTCGAAATTTTCCCTGACCCGAAAATCAACCCCGGTAATGCGATTCCGGTCTTCAAAGGCCAACCGGTGGGCGGCGTCGCGCGCAGCGAAGCTGTGCCCGAGCTGTGGGTGGCCGCGCGCAAAGAAAAGGGCTCCGCCGATGAACAGTTCGATCTGCATGTGCGAAACTTCTTGGATTGCGTCAAGTCAAGGAAAAGGACGATCGCCGACGTCGAGGATGGCCACTGGACAGCCCTGGCTTGTCACCTCGCCAACATCTCGTTGCGCGTGGGCCGCAAGCTGAAGTGGGACCCGCTCAAAGAAGAGATCGTGGGCGATCCTCAGGCGGCGGCCATGATGCGCCGGCCTTATCGCAAGCCATGGGATCAGGTTTTGCGTTCGTTGTTGGCGTAGTGCTTCGACGGCTCAAGTCATCCCCTTCCTTACGGTCGGGGTTCGTTGCGATGTTCCTAACGGGATGCGCGGCCCGGCATCACACTACCGGTTTGGTGCTGGCCGTAAATGCGCCGACCGTCACCATTTCCCACGCCGAAATCCCCGGCAAGATGCCCGCCATGGCGATGGACTTCCGCGCAACGCCCGCCGAGTTGCGCGACTTGCATCCCGGCTCGCGCGTGGACTTTGTGATGTCCCGCGGGCAAGCCAAGCGCATTCGGGTGATCGGCATGGAGACCGACATCCCGCTCAAGAAGCCCGCCGAAACTTTGAAGCTGGGCGACGAGGTCCCCAACTTCACTTTGCGTGACCATCGCGGGCAGGCCTTCGAGCTAGCCAGCGCTCGCGGCCAAGTAGTGGCCGTCGATTTTATTTACACGCGCTGCCCGTTGCCCGAGGTCTGCCCGCGGCTCTCCGCGAACTTCGCTCGAGTGCAAAAGCGATTCGCCGGCCAGAATGTAATGCTGCTCTCGATCACGCTCGACCCGCAGTACGACACGGTGCCCGTTCTAGCCGAGTATGCTAAGAGATGGCGCGCCGATGGAGACTCTTGGCGGATGCTTACTGGCGAGCTAATCAGGGTCGCTAGCGTGGCGGCCCGATTCGGCATGGTTTACTGGCCGGAACAAGGTTTACTGACGCATACATCGATGACCGGCGTCATCGATCAACAGGGGCGATTGCGGGCGATCATTGAAGGGTCGTCTTATCAGGCTCAGCAACTCGGAGACCTGATCGAACGGATACGGAGCGAACGATG
>JAYVRS010000635.1:0-5163 GCA_043776185.1 Bryobacteraceae bacterium
TGCTGCGGTGCCACCGAAGGCATGATCGCCACCCTGCTCGCGGTCACCAATCCCGGCGACGAAGTCATCGTCTTCGAGCCTTATTACGAAAACTATCACCCCGATACGCTGCTCTGCGGCGCCATCCGCCGCATCGTCTCCCTGCGCACTCCCACCTGGACCTTCGACCCCGACGAGCTCCGCCAAGCCTTCACCTCGCGCACCAAAGCCATCATCATCAACTCGCCCAATAACCCCACCGGCAAGGTGTTTGATCGCGCCGAACTCGAACTCATCGCCGCCCTCTGCGAAGAGCACGATTGCCTCGCCATCACCGACGAAATCTACGAACACATTCTCTTCGATGGCGTCACCCACATCCCCCCCATCACCCTGCCCAACATGCGCCACCGCTCGGTGCTCATCAATTCGATGTCGAAAACTTACTCCGTCACCGGTTGGCGTGTCGGTTGGGTCATCGCTTCGCCGGACCTCACGGCCAGCATCCGCAAGGTGCATGACTTTCTCACCGTCGGTGCCGCCACGCCCTTGCAGCAAGCGGGCGTCCACGCCCTGGGCCTCCCCGACGATTACTACGCTCACCTCTCGACGGACTACGTGGCGCGACGCGACGCCATCGTCGCCATGCTCACCCGCACTGGCTTCAAGCCCTTCGTGCCCAGCGGTGCCTATTACGTGATGGCCGACATCTCGGCCTTCGGTTTCCCCAACGACCAAGCCTTCGCCGCCCACTTGGTGGAAAATATCGGCGTAGCCGCCGTGCCGGGGTCCAGCTTCTTTGAGAACGCCAGCCTCGGCAGTCAACTGATTCGCTTTTGCTTCTGCAAGAAATTTGAAACATTAGCCGCCGCGGAAGAACGCCTCGCGCGTCTGATGACTATATGACTTGGCTCACTCTGGCCCTCGCCGCGCAACTCGTCATTCCGTCCGCGCCCCCCGTCGAGGTGCCCAAGCCCGAGCCGCCCAAAGCGCCCGTTCTAACTAAGCTCGAATACAGCGGCCAGCCCCTCGTCCTTTCGCCCCAGCAGTGTACCGAAGAAGACATTCAAGCCTTCGGGCTCACCTGCACCCGCGAAGATCCCTGCCCGGTCCTCCTTGAGTTGGCCGCCCACGAAGTGCTCGGCAACACCATCGTCCTCACCGGCAACATCCACACCCGCGAAGTCACCTTCGCCTCGGTTCTGCTGGTCAGCGACGACCTCGGCAAAACCTGGACCGAGCCGCATGCCCGCATCAAAAGCGTCGTCCTCGACCAAGTGCAATTCATCGACTTTCAGAACGGCTGGGTCGCCGGCCAAGTCATGCAGTTGCTGCCACGCGACCCCTTCCTGCTGATCACCAACGACGGTGGCCGCACTTGGCGTCGCCGCGTCCTTTACGACGATGCCCGCGTCGGCTCCATCGATCAGTTCTGGTTTGAAACCAAATCCAACGGCGGCCTCATCGTCGACCGTTCCCGCGCCGGCGATCCCCGCGCCAAGTACGAAACCTTCGAAACCCAAACCGGCGGCTCCAGTTGGACCCTCCGTGAAGTCAACAGCAAGCTTATCCCCCCCAAGCGGGCCAAACTCCCCATCCCCAACACTGACTTTCGCCTGCGAGCCGACGCCCGCCTCAACGCCTACCGTCTCGAACGGCGTCAAGGCACCCAATGGCAAACCCTGGCTTCGTTCTCCTTAAGCCTCGCCCCTTGCATGCCACCCGAACCGAAACCCGAACCTAAGGAGGAGGTAGCGTCCCCGCCCCCCGAAGCGCCACCTCAGCCAGTCGAACCCACCACCGCTCCGCGCCGTCCCCCCTCACTCAAAAAGAAGCCCGCAGCCGACTAGCCATCCAACCCTTCCGACGCCCGTTCCGATCAGCCACGCACGAAGTAAGTGGGTCCTTCCGGCCCACCCGGTCACATCGAATTTCGCCCATGGAATCAACAACTCCCGGGTTGGTTTCGTCAACCTGGAAAACGAAAAAGGGCTACCGGCGAACCGGTAGCCCTTCCCGCGAAAAGGACCTTTACTTCGCCAGCCGCAGAATCTCCGAAGCGATCTTGAAGAAGGCCTCGTTCAGCGCCGACGTCGTCGGGGCGTACACAAAGAAGCCTTCGGGCTTGGAGGAATCGTACATATTGTTCGGATGGAGAAGGTCGTCCACGTTAGCCGCCCGGCGTAGCATGTCGAACTCTGGCTCTCCGATATCATTACCAAAGCCGATCGCATAAGTAATCGTGTTCAGTTCTCCGGTGGCCGTCTCATTGGCGCGGATGCGGATGGCGGCATTCGCCACTTCGTTCATCGCCGCGTTCGTCAGGGCCCCCGCGTTGTCGCTTTCGATACGCCCGGCGTCCGGATGCCCCGCGGGCCATTTGAGCGTCGACATGTAGGTGCTGCTAACGACGCTGGTGCCATAGATATCCTGGCTCGGCAGGAAAGCTAAATCCTGGTGAACCCAGCCGTCGCCGTTGGCCGTAAAGCGACAGTTGGAGCCTGAAATCCGCGCTCCGCCGACCGGGTTATAGATTCCGGATAGCGGGCTGCCAAAAGGGTTTACCATCCCGATCTTACCCGTGACAGAGGAGCAGGGGCTCTTACTCGTCCAGGAATTAAAACTCGAACTCGCCGAGAGCGTGTATTTCTGCGGAGCGGGGGCCGCAATGTTCCGACGGATGGCATTGTAGCCATATGCGTCGATCGAGGCCGAGAAGTCGAAGGGAATGGTGTTGGGTTGACCATCAGTCATCAGGAGAATCACGTTCAAGGCACCCGGTTCGTTGATCCGTTTCAACTCCTGATAACCTTGCCAGAAGGCGGTGCCCGTCGCCGTAGTACCGCCACAAGTCAGCGCGGTCGCCTTGGCCGGAATCCCAGTGGTGCCATTCTGAAAGTCCCCGGGAGGGTCTTGCAGTGCAAAATCAAGGCGATAGTCTACCGAATAGCTCACCATCCCTACCCGGTCACGGAAATTGGCAAAGCGCTGGGCAAAGCTGGTGGCCGCGGCTTTCATCGCCGGGCAGCCGCCGTTATTGTTCATCGAACCGGACCGGTCCAGCACCATCATCACGTTGACATCGCGTCGGGAGGCCTTGCCCAGCGTCCTTACCGTCACGGCATTTGGATTCAGATAGCGCATGAAGAGCGTCGGCGCGGTCACCGAAACGTCCACGGTCACCGTACGTGTACGGTACGCTGTCTCGGCCACCGTCGGAGTGATGGTGCGGGTGGAATTCGTCAAAAACGAGCCGGGGGGGAAGTTGGCATCGAAGAAGCGCGTCGCGGTCGACAGCGCGTTGGTCTCCTGCTGGGCGACCGTCAGGCCCAGCGAAAGATTGCGGGCCGACGAGATGGCCGCCGCGTCCGCCGCCGAAGTAATACGTGCTTTGATGCCATACATCAAACTGGCGTCAATGCCCAAACCGACCACCGGTATCATGACGGTCAGCGCAATGGTGGTTAACACGATCGCAAAACCCTTTTCGCGGGCCTCGCGGGAACGGAAGCGATTGAGTCTGTTTTGCATGGCTGTCCTACTTCTTATCTTCTTACTTACGATGTTTTCGAACGTTCACTTAGTAACCCGTCACTTAGTAACCCGTCACTCAATATATAGTGCGGGAATAGACGCCCGTATTGGTCATGAAACCAGGGAGATCATAGTCCGGTGAACTAAAATAGACCTCGGTGATATAAGCAATCTCCGTCGCATTCAAGGTCATGATGTTGCCGAAGTTCGCGGCGCGCAGGGCAGTGTTCGTCAAATAATCGTTCACCGCCACCGTTCCGTCAGCCGCAATCAGGTTCGCCGGCGGTTGGCCCATCTCGCTAGTGCGCAGCGTCGTGTTGCCGAATCGAATGCGATTCGTGATTACGGGAATGCCCCGGTTCGTGCACGCCCCTAAAGTCAGCCCCGCGCCCGTGCAATCGGTATCCGACGGCACCGTCACCTGCGACACGATGACTACCCCCTTGCCATTCGGATCCGGATCGTAGTTCGCGTTCAACTGCATCCCCAACCCATTGGTCAGCCGCACAATCAGCCGCTGATTCTGCAAGATCGAAAAGTCAATCTGCCGCACATACATCAGTCCCGTACTTCTCGATACTTGGGTCACTTGCATGTTCCGCGTCAGGCCCATCCCCACCGAAAACAGCCCCAGCGTTAGTGGGGTCAACACTGTCATACACAACGCAAACTCCACCAGCGTGTTACCGCCTTGCCCGCGCTTCCTCTTTCTGTCGATGATTCTCATGGTGATTCCCTCTCTAACGAGCCGGCACCGGGGTACCCGGTGGCAGCGTTTCCATCCGATCGGACGCCCGTACCGTAATCTGCAAAGGACTATTGCTCCGCATCAACGGCGCAATCCAATTCCACGTGTGGTTCTCCACCGCCACCTCAATCACATTCCCTGGGGAATTGGCCGCCACAAAGGCCAAAGTGCTGGGGTCGTAGTACCGGATGCAAATCTTGCAGGGGCTCTCCGTGCCGTCCACACTATTCAGGAAGCCCAACGCATTGGTCTTCACCACTTCCCGAATAGAAGCGTCATGCCCCGTGGATGGTAACGTCTGGTAAGTAATCGCGTAGCGCAAACCCTCGCGTACCGCGTGTTGCAGGGTACTGCGCGTCATGATCACTAATGAATAGTCGAAGATAGCCACAATCATGGCCATCAGCGGGACAAACACAAAAGCCGACTCGATAAACGCGCCGCCCCGGCGTCCGTTCCGGTTCCGCTTGCGGGCTGTAGTTTCGTTCGTCAGGGCGATCTCTTTCCATCTTAAACTTGGCATAATGATGTTTCCTGTAACCAAGATCCTGGCGCTCCAGGTACTCACAGACTAGACCCAGGACGCGCTCGGGAAAAGAGAGAAAAGTCCCGGTACTGTCGCCAACGCCGTAGTACTTTCGTAGGGGTACGAGAGTCCCGGAACCATGCCGCTCAATTCCCGCTATCATGAAGACTCGGTGTGCTTATCGGTTGGAGTTTCAAGTTTGATATTTATTGCTAGCGAAGGCGCTTCGTGAGTCGCCGCCGCAAAAATCTTTTTCTCGTACTGGCCTGCACATTACTGGGGGCTGGCGCTCAAGTCCTATTCAAGACGGCCGGGATGGCCTTGGGACCTTCGCCATCGCCCGTCCAGATGATGTTGTCGTTGCCCCTCATCGCGG